>DAOLYL010000038.1:5749-15688 GCA_035425765.1 Flavobacterium sp.
CTTTCGGGAAGCATCCCGAAGCTCTTGGGAAGCATCCCAAAACTCTCGGGATTGATCCCGCAACCTTCGGGATATATCCCGAAGCTCTTGGGATTGATCCCGCAACTCTTGGGATATATCCCGAAGCTTTCGGGAAGCATCCCACAACTCTCGGGAAGTATCCCGAAGCTTCCGGGATATATCCCGAAATATTGTAATATTACGATAAAGGAACAAAAAGCACTTAAAATATAATCGGTTAAATAACCAAATCCTAAATCGGCAATTAAAAAAAAATACCTATTTTAGACCAGTCATAATAACCAACCAAATAAAATGAGCGACAAAAAAACAAAAGGAATCTGGAAAGTAATTTCAGCATCTTCAATGGGAACCATGATTGAATGGTATGATTTTTACATCTTTGGAAGTTTGGCCGTTGTGCTTTCAACCAAATTTTTTCCCACAGATAATCCAACGGCAGCATTTTTATCAACACTAGCTACTTTTGCAGCAGGTTTTGTAGTTAGACCATTTGGAGCTTTATTTTTTGGACGTCTTGGCGATTTGATTGGAAGAAAATACACTTTTATGGTAACGCTAATGCTAATGGGTGGAGCAACTTTTGCAATTGGTTGCATTCCAAGCTATGAAACCATTGGTTTTGCCGCGCCAGTTTTAGTTTTAATCCTCAGATTATTGCAAGGTTTAGCACTTGGTGGCGAATATGGTGGTGCAGCAACTTATGTAGCAGAACATGCGCCAAAAGACCAAAAAGGATACTGGACATCATGGATACAAACCACAGCAACCGTTGGACTATTTATTTCGTTGATGGTTATTTTGGTCACAAAAACACTATTGTCTAAAGAAGCTTTTGATGATTGGGGTTGGCGCGTTCCGTTTTGGGTATCTATCCTGATGGTTTATGTTTCCTATCTTATTCGAAAGAACATGGACGAATCGCCAGTTTTTGCCAAAGCAAAACAAGAAGGAAAAACAGCAACCAATCCACTAAAAGAAAGCTTTGGAAATAAATACAACTTAAAATTTGTGCTTTTGGCGTTGTTTGGAGCTACAATGGGACAAGGAGTTGTTTGGTACACCGGACAATTCTATGCTATGAACTTTCTAAAAACGGTCCAAAATATAGACTCTTCACAAGTAGATATGCTTCTCGGAATTGCCTTAATTTTAGGAACGCCTTTCTTTGTAGTTTTTGGTTGGCTCAGCGATAAAATTGGTAGAAAATCCATCATGATGACAGGAATGTTATTGGCTATTTTTCTTTACAGACCAATATATAGAACGATGTATGAAACAACAGATGTAAAAAATAAAATAGTTTTAAAAGCCGATGAAAACGTTCCAACTGGTGTTGATGAAAAAAAGGGCGAAGCTTATTTTGTTACCACAACAGAGTATAAAGATGGAACTATTGTTCAAAAAAGTTTCACAACACAAATAGGAGTTGGAGAAATAAATAAAGAATCGATTAAAACTACTGTAACAATCAATAACACTGATAGATGGATATTGATATTATTAGTGTTTATTCAAGTTCTTTTTGTAACCATGGTTTATGGTCCAATAGCTGCTTTCTTGGTAGAAATGTTTCCTGTAAAGATTAGATATACATCAATGTCATTGCCTTATCATGTTGGAAATGGAATTTTTGGTGGCTTACTACCAGCTATCTCAACTTATTTTGTAACCAATGCCAAAGACAATGGAAACCCCGAGTTTTATCTCGAAGGATTATGGTATCCAATAGGAATTGCAGCACTCTGTTTTGTTATAGGAATGATATATATTGATAGAAAAATTAACACACTACACGACTAAAAATACGTTATGAACACACTAAAAAAATATTTAGGAATAGTTTGGATAGCAGTAGCTTTTGCAATTGGTTTTTATACCATTCAAATATTTGGAAGTAAACTTACTTCCGATAAACAAGAAGATTTAGTATTTGGAATTATTGTTTTCTTTATACTTTTACCAATGATAGTAACTGGTTTAACTATCTTTGGATGGTATGCCATAACGAATGAATATAAAGACTAACTACAAAACAGAATAGCAATGAGTTACTACAAAATAGAAAACCTTGAAAATTATTTCAAGATGTATAAAAAATCAGTTCGAGAACCACGAAAGTTTTGGGACAAGATTGCCGATGAGCATTTTACATGGTATCAAAAGTGGGAGAAAGTATTTGATTTTGATTTTCAACAAGCAAAATTTCGTTGGTTTATTGATGCCAAAGTAAACATTACTAAAAACTGTATTGACAGACATTTAGCTCGAAGAGGTGACAAAACTGCTATTATTTTTGAACCAAATAATCCTGATGAAGCGGCTCAGCACATAAGTTATAACGAACTGTATGCTAGAGTTGCCAAAATGGCAAATGTGCTACGCGAGCAAGGAATAAATAAAGGAGACAGAGTTTGTATTTATCTACCAATGATACCCGAACTTGCAATAGCTGTTTTGGCTTGCGCCAGAATAGGAGCAGTGCATTCAGTAGTCTTTGCCGGATTTTCATCTTCAGCAGTAACAACTAGAATTAATGATTGCGAGTGCAAAATGGTCATCACTTCAGATGGCGGATTTCGTGGAGATAAAATTATTAACTTAAAATCAATAATCGATGAAGCGTTAGAAAAATGCCCAACGGTTGAAAAGGTTTTAGTTGTAAAAAGAACAAATACTGAAGTTACTATGAAATCGGGTCGTGACTTTTGGTTGCAACCATTACTAGACGAAGCAATTCCAAATAACGTTGCCGAAATCATGGATTCGGAAGATCCATTATTCATTTTATACACTTCGGGTTCAACAGGAAAACCAAAAGGAATGTTGCACACCATTGCGGGTTATATGGTTTACACAGCTTATACTTTTAAAAATGTTTTCAATTATGAAGAGAATGACATCTTTTGGTGTACAGCCGATATCGGTTGGATAACAGGTCATTCATATATTATTTATGGACCATTATTAAACGGAGCTACAACCGTTATTTTTGAAGGCATTCCATCTTATCCTGATTTTTCACGTTTTTGGGAAGTTATCGAAAAACATAAAGTAACCCAATTTTATACAGCTCCAACAGCTATTCGTTCACTCGCAAAAGAAAGTTTAGATTTTGTGCAACCTTTTCCATTAAAATCATTAAAAGTAATTGGTTCCGTTGGCGAACCGATAAACGAAGAAGCTTGGCATTGGTATAATGATCATGTTGGTGGAAAACGTTGTCCGCTAGTTGACACTTGGTGGCAAACAGAAACTGGCGGAATTATGCTTTCACCAATACCATTTGTGACACCAACAAAACCAACGTATGCAACACTTCCATTACCAGGAATTCAACCTGTTTTAATGGATGAATTACGAAACGAAATTGAAGGAAATCAGGTTACAGGAAGTTTGTGTATCAAGTTTCCTTGGCCAAGTATGGCAAGAACAATTTGGAATGACCATCAACGATTTAAGGATACTTATTTTACTGCTTTTCCAGGAAAATATTTCACTGGTGATGGTGCTTTGCGCGATGAAGTTGGCTATTATAGAATTACGGGTAGAGTAGATGACGTTGTTATTGTTTCTGGACACAATCTTGGAACTGCACCAATTGAAGATGCAATTAACGAACATCCGGCAATTGCCGAAAGTGCTATCGTTGGTTTTCCACATGATATTAAAGGAAATGCACTTTATGGTTATGTTATCCTAAAAGAAACGGGCGAAAGCAGAAATCAAGATAACCTTCGCAAGGAAATTAATGAACTAATTTCAAATCAAATTGGACCAATTGCCAAGTTAGACAAAATTCAGTTCGTATCTGGTTTACCCAAAACCCGTTCAGGAAAAATTATGCGACGCATTTTAAGAAAAATTGCGGAAAATGATTTCTCTAATTTTGGAGATACATCTACTTTACTAAACCCTGAAATTGTGGATGAAATTAAAGAAGGAAGAATATAAAGTAACAAGAAACGCCAATTCATTGAATTGGCGTTTTTTTTATACGACTGCTTTTCTTTTTAAAATTAATGCACAAATCAACGGAACCAATAAACCAATTGGAACTAATATTTCCATATAAGTAAGGAGTATAACCCAAATTGGATTTTTATATAGTTCTTTATACATCTTCATTTCATCAGTTTTGGCTTGTATTTCTACAGCAGTTAAAGTGGCTTTGTCGAGTTTATTGATTGCAGTTTCTACATATTTGTCCATAAAATCAGGAAAGAAACAATAATATTCTATCAACCAAACGCCAACATACATCGTTGCCGCAATAAACGAAATCCAATAGCCAATTTTTAAAGCTTTTCCAAAGGAAATGAAACCGTTATTTTGTTTGTCGCGGAAGTTTTTAATTCCTAAAAAGACAAAGAGATAGGCAATCAGCATTCCAGTATAACCAATAACCATACTTGGTTCAAAGTTTGGCTTAGTCATATAAGAATACGTTCCAAAGATCATAAAAGCTGCAACTATTGAACCAGCAATAAGTCCGTGAGTGATAATGATTTTTTTACTCACAGAGTTTAAAATGTTTTTTTCGTGTTCGTGAATCTTCGATTTCATAATAAAAGTTTATTGATTAGGTTGCAAAGTTGGTTTGTTGATTACAATTTTCTTTCATCCTTTGGTATGATTTTAGTAATTTTCATTCTAAAGTAGGAGCAAGGATTTGTAGTTTTTTAGCATTTTCAATGGCTTGTGTTCTTCGCTTGGCATCGAGTTTTTCGAGTAGGTTAGAGGTATGGGTTTTTATAGTATTGAGAGAAACAAAAAGTGAATCAGCTATTTCTTGATTACTCAATCCTTTTGCCATTAGATTTAAAACTTCTAGTTCGCGGTTGCTTATTTTTAATGCTGTAATTGCTTTTTCATTAATAATAAAATTGTTTTGGAAAACTTTTATCTCTTTTTCTACAACTATAGTTTCAATTTTTGGTTTTCTAATTTTATTGGCAATCCAAATGCCAAATAAAAGAAACAATATTGCAATTATGCCAACATAAATTTCAACATCGTGTTTAAGAATTAGAAATTTGTATTCTACAAATCGTAGCAAAAGCAGAAGTAAGGCCATTGCAACTCCATAGGCGATTATTTCTTTATGTTGTTTTAGTTTTTGCAAAATGAGTTTATTGATTACTCAAAAATAGGGAATTATTTAACTAAAATGGTGGTAATGTTTTTAGTAAATTATTTGTAAGGAAGTTGTATAAAATTAGAAACCCAATAGCGAACTATTGGGTTTCAGAGTCAAATACCACAAAACTATAATTACAAATGAATTTTAATTAAAAAATGGCAATTGTAATGACTATTCTAAAAAACGAAATCTATTTTCAAAAAGTGATCCTATTATTGGTAATGGTAATCGCACACCATAATAAGCACTTATAATACCTGCAATCCATAATATAATTATAGCAACATTATTGCAAAACCATAATAAAAAGAAAAATGGATCAATCAACATGGTTAATCCTGTAATAACATTTGTTAGTATTACTACTAAACAAAGTCCAAAGGATTGTTCCAAATGAAATTTTGTCAACGATGACTTAACACCATTTTTGTATTTATTGTAAGCGATAAACCAACCAATTATGGTTAAATAACTTATTACGGAAACTGTTTTTTTATTTGCTAACGATTGCATTATTACTTTTTATAGTTTTTTTTGTTAAAACCAATTTAGTTGACTAACTAATCCCGTTAAATCCTATCGTCAATATAAAGCTTGGGACTGTTTTTTGAACAATAGGATTTTAGGGATTGCCTCAAATCTATGATTAAAACGCTATTCTCAATTGTTATGTTTTTCAAAAACAAAATCGAAAAGTTCTTTTAACTATAGATGCAAATTTAATGCAACGAAATAAAGTAAATTGTAGAATTGACAATACATGAGTGTAGAATTGCTTCTACAATGATTGTAGTTTTTTTGTGATTTATAAGAAAAAAAGTATTTAGCTATACAGATTAAAGAAATCAATTAAATCGGCTAGATTGTTTATTTCTAGTTTTTCAAAAATTCTGTTTTTAAAAGTGCTGACCGTTGTTTTTTTAACGTTTAAGGTTTCAGCAATTTCCATATTTCCATATCCTTTTATCAACAATCTTGCTACTTCAATTTCGCGATTAGAGAGTTGTTCTAGTAGATTAATTGGTTTTTTTGAAATATAAGAATCTAAAATTCGGTCTTTAATATTTTGCGTGATATATTTACCCGAAAGTATCATGCTTCTTAGTGCATTTTTCATTTCGTCTTCGCTGCTTCCTTTATTTAAATAGCCAGAAGCTCCAGCGTTTAGATAACGAAGTGCATAAATATCTTCATCATAAGCAGAAAATATCAAAATTTTAACTTCGGGTTGAATAGCTTTTGTTTCAGGAATAATGCTCAAGCTGTTTCCATCAGGGAAATTTATATCTAAAACCAATAAATCAATTTTTGTTTCTTGAATTATCTTAATAGTGTCTTTAAAAGAACCTGCTTGATAAATTTTAGCATTGAAAAACAATTCTTTAATCAATAAAGAAATACCTTGTCTAACGATGCTGTGATCGTCAGCTATTAAGAATGTATAGTTATTTGCTGGTTTCATATTGATGTTCTATTGGGGTTTGCAATAAGTGTATAATTTAAGCAATAATTTTTAGACTTTGCTTAAAACTAAATTAAAAGTTACTTTAGTTCCTTTATTTTCTTTGCTGGTGGCTGTTATTGTTCCTTCAAATAATTCAATAATTTCTTTGCAAAGATTTAAACCTAAACCAACACCTAGATTATTTATACCACTAGAAACGCTTCCTTGATAATAAGGTTCAAAAATACTTTCTAACTCTTTTTCGTTAATACCAATGCCGTTGTCTATAATTTCTATATCAAGAGTTACTTCATAGTCTGAACTTGAATCGGCATTTATGTTTACATTGATTGTGCCGTTTTCAGTAAACTTATTGGCATTTCCAATAATGTTATAAAACAGCTGATGAATTTTGGCTACATCAGCATAAACTTCATAATCGGTTTTAATGTTAGATTGCAACACTATCTTGTTTCCTTTTGTTTCTACAAACGATGACATTGAAGTGATGATTTGTTCGAGTTCTGTTTTCAGATAAAAGTTCTTATTCTTTAATTCAAGCTTATGGTTTTCATCTTTTGAATACTCTAAAATTTGATTTGACAACAACTGCAATGAATTCGTTGTAAATTGAATAGATTTAAACGTTTCTTTTACTTCTTCATCTTTTACAGAAGCACTTATTTTTTTACTATAAATAGAAATGATACTCAACGGCGAACGGATTTCGTGGCTTATCATTCCAATAATACGGTTTTTAAAACTCAAACTTTTAGTAATTTTCTCTTGAGCAACAGTCAACCTTTTTTCATATTCAAAAGCCAAACGTGTAAATCCAAATAGTATTAGCGAAATAACAAACATCAAAAATACCAGCGCAGCGATGCTATAATTTCTAACTTTTTTATTAGTTTCATATTGGTCTTGAAATTCTTTTTGACTGTTCGATTTGAATAAATTGGCTGCGTTATTAAAATCAGGAAGTACATTTTGGCTCAGCATCAATAATTGATTGTTGAATTGAATTAATTTCAAATCCTTTTGTCGTAAATTAACGAATGAATTTTTTAGTCGTTTGAACTCAGTCTCATAGTACTTGTTCGACGACGTAATCAAATACTTCATTTGCTCTTCAATTGTACCTGTCTTTACTTTGTCTTTATATTTCATTGTAATAACAGTACTTAAATGCTCTTTTTGTATTTCAATTTTACCTGATAAAGCATCAGCTAATCTGGAGAACAAACCTTTTCTTGAAACACTATCAATTTTTATAGAAGTATTAGTATCAATACTGTCTAAAACCTTGTTATAGTTAAGAACATTAAACTGAAACGGTGAAGCCACATCGAGCTGAGTAGGATAGAGTTGTTTGTCAATAATTGAATCTATCGATGATTTAATGTGTTTTATTTCGCTTTCTGTCTTGTTTCTTTTAGATAATACTTTCTTAAATGCCTCACTATTGTTAGTAGATATTCGTAAACTATCAATAAGCAAACTAGTCTTATTTAGTGATACTATATAATCATCTAATGAAGTCTGATTTTTTGAGTCAATATAATTGTTGAAATGTTTTTGAGATGTTATTATAGCATCATTCATCTCGCTAGTTAGTTTGCCAACTTCATTAGCGTTTGAAACATTAGTAAAAGCTTCGGATAACTTATCCTCATTAGCAGTTTCGTTATACCAAATAACAACCACCACGATTTGCAAAAGGATTATGCAAGCCAACAAAGTATAGTGAACCAATTTTCTATTCTGAAAATTAAGGTTCTTGAAATATATCGAATTCAATAGTTACTTTTTTAACATTTGTTTATTGTAGGTAGAAAACAAACATTCGCTGATTTGGGGCAACAAAAATATAATATATTTATATATAGCGACAAAACTACGTTACATTTATCCATATAAATGTAATACATTTTTATATCGCTTGTAGAATAAGTTCTACAATATTTTAGATACTTTTTACCGTTTTTATACTTGATTACTACAACATCTACCATACAAATGTTATTTATAATTCCCCAATGATAGCAAGACCAATTAGAGTTATAAACGCTACCTTATTAATAGCGACAATACACTAACTAGTCTGTAAATCAAACAATAAAATAAAATAAAACTATCCCAGCGAAGTCATGTCAATCACAAAACGGTAGCGAACATCACTCTTCAGCATCCTTTCATATGCTTCATTGATGTCTTGCATTTTGATGATTTCAATTTCAGAAACAATGTTGTGTTGCCCACAAAAATCTAACATTTCTTGAGTTTCAGCTATGCCACCAATCAGTGATGCAGCAACAGATTTCCGTCCCATAATCATCGGAACAGTATTTAAAATTGGCTCCAATCCACCAAGATAACCCACCAAAACTAAAGTTCCACTCGTCGCTAAAGTCGTTATATAAGGATTAACATCATGAACATAAGGAACAGTATCAATAATAACATCAAATTTCCCGGCTACGGCGTTCATTTGGCTTTCATCAGTAGAAATAACCACAGCATCAGCGCCAAGTTCTAAAGCATCTTTTTCTTTGTCAGGAGTTCTAGAGAAAAGAGTTACTTCCGCTCCAAGACCTTTAGCCAGTTTAATTGCCATATGACCTAAACCACCAAGACCAACCACAGCTACTTTACTTCCTTTAGTCACATTCCAATGACGAAGTGGCGACCAAGTAGTAATTCCAGCACATAATAATGGAGCAGTTGCCGCTAAATCCAAATTAGCTGGAACTTTCAAAACAAAGTGTTCTTCAACAACTACTTTTTGCGAATAACCACCAAACGTCATTCCGCCAAGGAATTTATCCTCGCTATTATACGTTCCAATCCAGCCGTTAGAACAATATTGCTCCAAATCCTTTTTACAATTATCACACGTTTGACACGAACCAACTAAACAACCAACAGCAGCATAATCGCCAACCTTTAGTTTAGTTACTTTACTACCAACCTTAGTTACTTTACCCACTATTTCATGACCAGGAACAGCAGGATAACTAGTAAAACCCCAATCATTTCTAGCCGTGTGCAAATCAGAGTGACAAACACCACAATATAGTATCTCAATTTCAATGTCATTATCAGTAGCAGTTCTACGTTCAATATTCATTTCTTGTAATGGTTTATCGGCTGCCGATGTTCCATAAGCTTTTACAGTGTTTGTACTCATAATTGATAATTGTTTCTTGATTTATAATTAAGTGATAATGTGTTTTAAGAACACCTTATCCCAAATTTAATCAAAAATACTGAGCCAACAGCTTTTTAAACGAATGTTTCGTCATAATTTATAAACAACAACAAAATCCCG
>DAOLYL010000039.1:0-13994 GCA_035425765.1 Flavobacterium sp.
GACTACTGAAAACTGCGACTGAATACTAATTCTCTTCCCGATGTACTTTTGTAAAATCGAATGCTGGTTTGCAAATTGCAATATATTCGCAAGGTTCATCAAACGGATTAGAATATTGAACTCTTGTATTGGCTTCAATTTTAATCGATTGACCTGCTTCTAAAACAATTGTTTCTCCTTCAATAATAAATTGCTTTTTACCCGAAATGATATAAGTGTATTCTTCAAATTCTGGAGTTTGAAAAGGTTCGCTCCATTTTGGTGGTGCAATCATGTGAGCAATCGAAATTTCGTTATTATCAGTTGCCACTTTACCATGATGTTCTTCAATTAATTTCCCATCAGTTGTTGGAACTACAAATGGTGATTTTTGGATAAAATATTTTTTCATGTTATTTCTTAAATATAAAGTAAACCGCCAAAATTAAAAAACAAAAACCAACGGCATGGTTCCATCTAAAAGTTTCATTTTTGAAAAATAATAAAGAAAAAATCACAAAAATGACTAAAGTGATTACTTCCTGAATAACTTTTAACTCCATTAACGAAAACGGTCCGCCATTTCCTTGAAAACCAATTTTATTGGCTGGAACTTGAAAACAATATTCAAAAAACGCCAAACCCCAACTTATTAATACTATTGTAATCAATCCGGCATTTTCAAACCATTTGAGCTCTTTAAATTTCAAATGTCCATACCAAGCCAATGTCATAAAAACATTAGACAAGATTAAAAGCCCGATTGTTAATAATGATTTCATCTATTTTCTAAACAATTTCGTCAAAATTCCAAAAACACCGCGAATAAAACTGGCACTTGTTACTACTTTGGTAACTGACTTTCCAATTACTTCTGCAGTTGATGGTTCACTCGATTTTCTTTTTTCTTCAACAGGTTCTGCTTCTTCAGCAGCTTGATTGGCTTCTTCAATTTTTTTATTTAGAATTTCATACGCACTTTCTCTATCAATTTCTTCGGCGTATTTTTTTACTAATTTTGATTTTGCATTAATTTCGTCAATTTCTGCATCCGAAAGAATATCCATTCTGCTCATTGGCGCACGCATCATTGTTGCTGCCAATGGCGTTGGAATTCCTTTTTCGTTCAAAGCCGTTACAAATGCTTCTCCAATTCCTAGCGAAGTTAATACTTCATCGGTTTTATAATAATCGGATGTTGGGTAATTATCAGCGGTTTGCTTGATGGCTTGCCTATCTTTTGCCGTAAAAGCACGTAAAGCATGTTGAATTTTTAACCCCAATTGTGCCAAAACACTCGCTGGAACGTCCATTGGATTTTGAGTTACAAAGTAAATCCCGATTCCTTTGGAACGAATAAGTTTGATAATCGTTTCAATTTGATCCAACAAAGCTTTGCTTGCTTGGTCGAATATAAGATGCGCTTCATCAATAAACACGACCAATTCAGGTTGGTCAGCATCGCCTTTTTCGGGCATTTGTTGATAAATTTCTGCCAATAAACTCAACATGAAAGTTGAAAACAACTTTGGTTTATCTTGAATATCGGTTAGACGTAATATGTTAACGTATCCTTTTCCGTTTTCATCAATTCGCATCAAATCGTCAATTTCAAATGATTTTTCACCAAAAAAAATATCGCCGCCTTGTTGTTCTAATTCGATAATTTTTCGAAGAATTATTCCAGTTGTTGAGGTAGAAATTTTTCCATAATCGGCAGAGATTTCCGCTTTTCCTTCTTCAGTAATGTAATTTATGAGTTTTTTTACATCTTTTAAATCCAAAAGCGGCATTTTTTTATCATCACAATATTTAAAAATGACCGAAACCACGCCAGCTTGCGTATCATTCAAATCGAGAATTCTAGAAAACAAAACTGGTCCAAATTCTGAAACGGTTGCACGCATTCGAACGCCATTTTGTTCAGAAAGCGTCATTAATTCAACCGGAAAAGAATTGGTTTCATAAGGTAACGTTATTTTAGCATGACGTTCTGTAATAAACGGTTTTTCTTCGCCAACGGCAGCAATTCCCGAAAAATCTCCTTTAATATCCATCATCAAAACCGGAATTCCAAAGGAAGACAATTGCTCAGATAATACTTGAATGGTTTTAGTCTTTCCAGTTCCAGTTGCTCCAGCAATCAATCCGTGACGATTTAATGTTTTTAACGGAATTTTTACATGCGTATTTGGCAAAGCTTCGCCATCTAAAATTGCTCCTCCAAGAACGATTGATTCGCCTTTTGTTGTATAACCTTTGTTAATATGTTCGCTAAAATCTGTTTGTTTTGACATAATGTATATGTAATGTAGAGTTTATTATTGTTTTCTGTAATGCAATTTAATATAAATTAACCAAAGAAAAAGTTAATTCATAACCAAGTGTTAAAAATATAGTATAACTTTATAATTCAGAAATATTTTTAATAAATTATACTATTCTCAGTACTTTTTACGTTATACTAAAGAGTCTCTTTTAAAATGTTTAAAATAAAACCTCTTTTTGTTTTTTTTTTGAATAAATTTTAAGAAATCGATTTAGTGTAGATTTAGAAATATTTAAAGTTGATGTTACATTAAACAAAAAAAGTTTTTTTATTTCAAGTAAAAAATTAAATTTGTTCCCAATCAAGTTTATAAAACAACTAAAACTTATAATTTATTAAAAACTATTAAAATTTTAAAAAAATGGCAAACGGTAAAAAAGAATCTAGTTCAAATGGTTTAGGAATGATGTCAGGTATCATCATTGTGGCGTGTATTTTTGTAGGATGGTTGATTTGGACATTCATCATGGGTGCAGGTTCAAATTTTGAAGGTGGAGTTAATACAGGTCATCCGCTTCCAGGGAATTATTTAGCAATGGTTTATAAAGGTGGTCCAATTGTACCAGTTTTAATGGGGTTATTTTTAATGGTAATCGTGTTTTCTTTCGAGCGTTTCTTCGTTATCTCTAAAGCAGGAGGAAAAGGAAATCTTGATACATTCATGAAAAATGTACAATCTAGCATTAAAGGTGGAAATATTGATGATGCAATCAGTGCTTGTGACAAACAACAAGGTTCTGTTGCTAATGCAATTAAATCAGCTTTAGTTAAATATCAAGAAGTTAAAAAAGAAGGATTTACTAGCGAAGAAGCATCTGAAACTATTCATAAAGAAATCGAAGAAGCTACATCATTAGAAATGCCAATGTTAGAGAAAAATATGACTATTTTGTCAACTCTTGTAGCACTTGGAACATTAGCTGGACTTTTAGGAACAGTAACAGGTATGATTAAAGCGTTTGGTGCATTAGCTTCTACAGGAACTCCTGACCAAGCTGCGTTAGCAAATGGTATTTCTGAAGCACTTATTAATACGGCTACAGGAATTGCTACTTCTGCATTAGCAATTGTAACTTATAATTTCTTTACTTCTAAAATTGATACATTAACATACTCAATTGATGAAGCAGGTTCAACTATCGTGAACACATACAGAAAATTCAGAGGAAGTTTAAAATCATAATTAGTTAACTAATTATTGTAAAAAATAAATAAATGGCTAAAGTAAAAATGTCCAAAAAAGCAACTTCCATCGATATGACAGCGATGTGTGATGTGGCGTTTCTTTTACTTACCTTCTTTATCTTAACAGCAACTGCAAAAGCTCCAGAAGCATTACCAGTTGATATGCCTTCGTCTGTTGTACAAACCAAATTACCTGAAACAGGATTGGTGATGTTAACAGTAGGAAAAAGCGATGGTAAAGAAAAGGTATTTTATGGAATGAAAGATAGAGCAATCCGTTCAGGTGCTCTTGATTATATGGCTCAAAAATATAAAATTGATTTTACTGACGAAGAAAAAGCTCAATTCGCACTTGTTGATGAATTTGGAGTTCCAGTAGAAGGATTAAAACAATTGTTGAGCATGAAATCTGCTGATAGAGTAAAAAAAGGAGTACAATCTGGTATTCCGTGTGATTCTATCAACAACCAATTGCAAGATTGGATACAAGGCGCAAGAAAAGCAAATATTGAAAATGGTGGAACCAAAGAACTTCAATTTGCTATCAAAGGCGACTCTAAGGAATTATATCCTCAAATTAAAAAAGTGATGGATATATTACAGGACCAAAAAATCAATAGCTTTAATTTAGTTACTGGTTTAAGAGGAAAAGATTATTAATTTTAATAATAATATAAAATGGCTGAATTAAATTCCGGCGATGGCGGTGGCAAAAAAGGCAGTAAAAAAGTAAGAAGTAAAAAATCCAATTCAAAGGTAGA
Source organism: Flavobacterium sp. (assembly GCA_035425765.1). GTDB lineage: Bacteria > Bacteroidota > Bacteroidia > Flavobacteriales > Flavobacteriaceae > Flavobacterium. The sequence goes on from DAOLYL010000039.1 coordinate 4,255, forward strand.
TTTAACTGCTATGGTGGATTTAGCATTCTTATTGATTACTTTCTTTATGTTGACGACTTCTTTATCTAAACCTCAATCTATGGATTTGGGTTTGCCTGATAAGGAAGAAGACAAAACAAAAGACAAGCCAATAAAAGTTGACCAAGTTAGAACTATGACTATCATCATGGGGAAAGACAATAAAATCAAATGGTTTCATGGTTTATTAGAATCACCAGAACCTGGTGGATCACCAACTGATGCTGTGTATGGAAAAAATGGGATAAGAAAAGAAATTCTAAAAAGAGTTACTTCTATTCCTCAAGCAACAGGAGATAAAGACAAAGGAATGATTGTAATTATCAAACCTTCTAAAAAATCTACTTATAGAAATTTAGTGGATGTTCTTGATGAAATGGCTATCTGCAATGTGCCAACTTATGCCATTGTAAATGACATTACTCCTGAGGAACAAAAACTAGTAGATGAAATGAACAAGTAATGTCTTGTGCTAATCTTTAAATAATAGAAAAATGAAATTAGACTTGTTTAAAAGACAGTGGATAGACATCGTTTTTGAAGGACGAAACAAAGCGTATGGTGCTTATGAACTTCGTCAAGAAAATCCGAAAACTAATATTCGTGCATTTATAATAGGAGCATTAATTTTTGGTATAGCAGTAGCTTCGCCATTAATTGCTGATTTAATTCCAGATAGTTCTGATGAAGATGCTAATTTGGATAAAAAAATCGTAACTATTAAATTGCCACCAAAGGAAGAACAACCAAAAGATCTTCCACCGCCACCGCCACCGCCACCAAAAGTGGATCAGGTAAAGTTTGTAAAACCAGTGGTTGCAAAAACGGAAGAGATTGTTGAAGAACCGCCAAAGGTTGAAGAAATTAAAGATAAAAAACTTGGTGCTGAAACTATTAAAGGTGATCCAGATGCACCATTAACTGTAGAACCAGTTGGAAATGGTCCAAGCGAAGTAGTTGAAGAAGACAATGGTATTTATAGTACTGCTGGTATTCAAGTACAACCAGAATTTCCAGGTGGAATGGATAAGTTTTACAAATTTATTGGAAAAAACTTTACACCACCAGATGAAGAAGGTTTGAAAGGAAAAGTGTTTGTAACTTTTGTAGTTGAAAAAGATGGTTCTTTAACTGATATTAAAGTAATTAGAGATATCGGATATGGAACTGGAAAAGAAGCAATAAGAGTTTTGAAATCTTGTCCAAAATGGAATCCAGGTGAGCAAAATGGAAAAAGAGTAAGAGTTCAGTACTCATTACCAATTACTATCCAATCTGCAGACTAAATGGTGACAAAATTTATAGAAAATTTCAAGAAGAAATCGCTAAAAGAGCGATTTCTTCTCGTTATTAGCTTATTGAATTTCATTGCTTTTACTTGTTTGGGCTTGTTATTGTTGCTTTGGGAGAAGCTAAATTTAAATTTACCGAACAATTTGCAAATAATTGCAGGTTGTCTTATAATTTTATTTGGTTTTTTACGTTTTATAACTCAGATAAAGAGATTGAATACTATAGATGATGAATAAATTAGCTAAAACAATAGTCGGATTTTTGCTTTTAACATTGTTATTTGTTTTTGCATGTCAAAAAAAGAATGACAATGAAGAAACTATTATCAAAGGGAAAGCAACTTTATATGTTGACGAATCAATTTTTCCAATTGTAGAAGATCAGCAAGCTGTTTTTGAAACAGAATATGACGCAAAATTAAAACTGATAACAAAGTCGGAAGCAGAAATAATTAACGGTTTGCTTAATGACACAGTTAAAATTGCAGTTTTACCAAGAAAATTAAGTAATGCCGAGTTGAAAGCATTTAACTCAAAAAAAATTAATCCAAAAATAACACCATTTGCAACCGATGCTGTGGTTTTTATAAGAAACAAATCATCAAACGATACCTTGATTGCCATGCAAGATGTTATTAGTTTTATGAATGGTAACAATGTTGAAGGAATAAAAGGATTGGTTTTTGATAACCCAAATTCAAGTACAGTTCGATTGCTTTCAGAAGTTTCGGGAGTTAAAATTCCAACTCAGAAGAATATTTATTCTTTTAAAACGAATGCTGAAGTAATTAAATATGTAGCTGAAAATAATGGAATGATTGGAGTTGTTGGAATCGATTGGCTTTTTCAACCACCATTAGAAATGCAAGCTATTGTTGATAAAACAACAATTTTGAGTGTAAAAGCTATAAATAAGAATGAATATATTTTTCCAAGTCAAGATAATCTAGCACAAGGAAAATATCCTTTGGCACGTGATTTGTATATTATCAATTGTCAAGGTTATTCTGGATTAGGGATGGGATTTGCTTCATTTCTTAGTGGAGAACGTGGACAGCGAATAGTTTTGAAATCAGGATTAGTTCCAATTCGCTATCCTAGCAGAAAAATTAAGGTAAGAAACACAATTAGTAAAGACAAAAATTAAATACAGAAAGATGAAAAAGAGTAAAATTTTAGCCGTTGCAATTATCGCTTCAACTTTTGTTGCTCAAGCACAAGATTTAGAGCCAGCAAAAAAAGCGATTGATGCAGAACAATTCGAGAAAGCAAAAGGATTATTAAAAACGATTATTCAAGCAAAACCAACAAGTGGTAAAGCTTCGTTTTTATTAGGAAACGTATATTTGAAACAAAACATTGCTGATTCTGCTAAAATCTTTTTTCAAAAAGGATTAACAGGTGAAGGCGGAAAAATCAATAATATTGGTTTGGCACAAATGGATTTGGATGCAAATGATAATACTGCTGCACAAGCAAAATTTGATTTAGTAATCAAAGAGCTAAAAAAGAAAGATATTGAAGAATATGTTTTTATGGCAAGAGCATACATGAGTGCTGACAAACCAGATTTCAAAAAAGCAATTGAATTATTAACAAAAGCAAAAACTGTAAATCCAACTGATGCTCAAGTTCAACTTGCGCTTGGAGATGCTTATTATGGTGATAAAAAACAAAACGAATCGTATGTTGCTTATAGAAACGCATACCAAACGGATCCATCATTAATAAGAGCGAAAATGCAATTGGGAGTTTTGTTGAAAGGTTCAAGCAGTTTTGAAGAATCAATCAAAGCATTTAATGAAGTTAAAGGAATTAACCCAAATTATGGTCCAGTTTATAGAGAATTGGCAGAAACCTATAATAAATGGGCAGCTTTTAAACCTTCAAAAAGTGCAGAATATCAAAAGATAGCATTAGAGAATTATACAAAATATATGTCGTTAACGGATTATTCAATGACTTCACGTATGCGTTATGCTGACTTTTTAGTTAAAAATAAAGACTACAAAGCTTTAGAAGCGGAAGCAAATAAAATGAAAGAATTGGATGGAGTAAATCCAAGAATTATGAGATATTTAGGTTATTCAGCTTATGAAAATGGAAATGCAGATGCAGCTTTAAGTGCAATGAATACTTTTATCAACAACCCGTCAAATAAAGTTATTGGAAGAGATTATCAATATCTTGGAATGGCAAAAATTAAAAAAGCAATTGGAGCTGATGGTATTGTTAGCGATGCAACACTTTTAAATGAAGGTTTTGCAGATGTTAAAAAAGCAATTGAAATCGAACCATTATTAGCTGCTGATTTTAGCGATGTTGGTAAAGGATATTTTTCTCAAAAACAATACGGAATTGCAGCAAAATATTTTGAAATTGCACTTTCAAACCCAGAATCTAAAACAATTTTAGACGATAGTATGTATTATGCGATTTGTGTTTATACTGATAACAGAGGAAAAGAAGGAGCAGCACTAGATACAGTTAGTTTAGAAAATGCTACGAAAGCTTTAGACAACTTATTAGTTAGAAGTCCAGAATATCAAGAAGCTTATTTATACAACGCTCGTTTGAATAATTCACTTAGCAAAGATGATTTAATGGCAGCTAATTATCAAAAATTTATTGATTTAGTCCTTGTTAAATCGCCAGAAGATATTGCAAAAAATAAAGCTAAGCTTATAGAGTCGTATAACAATATGGCATCACACTATGCTAACACTGATAAAGCAAAAGCAAAAGAATTACTAGCAAAAACATTGGCTATTGATCCTGCAAATAATTATGCAATTGAATCGATGAAGCTTTTGAAATAATAGTTCAAAATAAATTTACTAAAAACCGTTCAATTTTTTGAACGGTTTTTTTATAAGATTAGATTTTGAGTATATAATTAAAAGCATTTCGTTTTTTTCAAATTAACTACTATTCAAATTGAGTATCTTTGCCGACAAGTTTATAAAAAATGATTGCAAAAGAAATACAATTAGCGGTTGACAAAGGAGAAATGCTTCCGCTGATGGAAGAGTTTTATACTATTCAAGGCGAAGGTTTTCATACAGGAACAGCAGCTTATTTTGTTAGAATTGGCGGATGCGATGTTGGTTGTCATTGGTGTGACGTTAAAGAAAGTTGGAATGCAGATTTGCATCCACCAACAACTACTGACTTGATAGTTGAAAATGCAGCCAAATATGCCGACACAGTTGTAGTCACTGGTGGCGAACCATTAACTTGGGATATGACATTGCTTACCCAAAAATTAAAAAACAAAAACTTACGAGTTCATATTGAAACTTCAGGTGCTTATCCTGTTTCAGGAACTTGGGATTGGTTTTGTCTTTCGCCAAAAAAAAATAAGTTACCAGTCATTTCTGCTTATGAAATTGCTGACGAATTAAAAGTTATTATTTATAATAAACATGATTTTCAATTTGCCGAAGAACAAGCAACAAAAGTAAATCCAAAAGCGATACTTTTTTTACAACCTGAATGGAGCAAGAAGGAAGAAATGACTCCTTTAATTGTAGAATATGTAATGAATAATCCAAAATGGCGAGTTTCTTTGCAAACGCACAAATATTTAAATATTCCTTAAAGATGAAATCCTTATTTATATATCTTTTTTTATTGTTTTGTCCAATAATCTGTGTCGCTCAAATTGGTGGTGAAGACGAAGTTTATCTTGGAGGAGACAGAATTGATGCAACGTTTAGAGGCGACGATACGATGGTGAAATTTGGTGAATTTATTAATTCCGAATTTGATTATAGTAAAGTTACTAAACCAGGAAAAATGGTTTTTGCTTTTACAATAGATGAGCAAGGAAGTGTAAAGAACATAAAAATTGTCGAAATTCTTGATATGGAATCGGCAACGGAAATTATTAGGGTTTTAAAAAAATGTCCAAAATGGATACCAGCAAAAAAAGCAGGAAAACCAATTAGTATTGAGATAAAATATCCAATGGTTTTTTAGAGAAAAAACTAACGATATAAAAAATTTAGGAGATAAAAGTAATTCTAATAATCAAACTGAGATAGAAAAAAAGGTATATGGAATTAGTGATGTACAAAAGATACCCGAGTTTGGTGGCGGTTTGGTTGGTTTTTATAAATTCATTGCTCAAAATTACAAAACTCCTGACGAGGAAGGATTGAAAGGGGAAGTCTTAGTTACCTTTATAGTAGATGTTGACGGTAGTTTAAAAGATATAAAGGTCATAAAAGATTTAGGTTATGGAACAGGCGAAGAAGCTATCAGAGTTTTAAAAAAATGTCCAAAATGGATACCTGCTTCCCAAAATAATATTCCAGTAAAATGCCAGTATAGCTTGCCAATAAAAATTAGAACGAAGTAAAATTATTGTAATTAAAAACATTATTTCGTCTTTTTACAAAAAAATACTATTTTTATAAAATAAATAAACAAATAACACAATGAAAAAAATTTTAATCGCAGTAGCATTTGCATTCGTTTCACAAGTAGGTTTTGCTCAAGATGATGCATTCAAAAAACAAGTTTTGAAAGTAATAGAATTAAGTGGTTCAGCAAATCAAATGAAATCTGCAAAAGACCAAATTTTGCAAATGGTTCCAAAAGATAAACAAGCTGCATTTATTTTAGAATTTGATGCTACATTACCAGCATTATATGATAAATTGGCGGTTATTTATATGGAAGAATATACAAAAGAAGACATCAAAGCAATGTTAGCTTTTTATGAAAGTCCAGTTGGGAAAAAAATCAATGAAAAAGCAGGTGTTTTTTTAGAGAAATCTCAAGCTGCTGGTCAAGAATGGGGACAAGGTTTGCAAGGAATGATGATGAAATACGTACAGCAATAAATCTTCAATTATAGAAAAAATAAAAATCTCAAGCGTTTCGTTTGGGATTTTTTATTTTTATGAAATAGTCAGTTTTGCTAAATAGTCAAAATGTTTACCTTCTATAACCAATTCGCAATTAAAACCATTGGCATGAGCAACATTTTGAAGTGTGTTGTAATCTAAATACAACCAAGGAAAAGCAGTTTCGGTTTCGTTTTTATAGGAAATAGTAAAAGTCAATTCGCCATAATATTGATTGGCTGGAACCAAATAACTTCCATCATCATCTTCGTCAAACATATATATAATGTCCGAACTATCTATAAGAATTTGTCCATTTGGATTGAGCAAAGATTTTAATTTTTGTAGATATTTTGAAGTTTCATTTAGTGTTCCAAAAATTCCTGTACCATTCATTAATAAAAGAATTGTGTCAAACTTTTCATCTTCAATGTCTAATAAATTCTGAACTTTTGCATTTTTCAAACCACGAAGTTGGCATGCTTTTATTGCGTTTTCAGAAATATCAATTGCAGTTACATCAAAATTATTTTCTTGAAGATGCAAACTATGACTTCCTGCTCCACATCCAATATCAAGAATTTTTCCTTTTGAAAGTTGTAATGCTTCTTGTTCAAGTTTTGGCATTTGGTCAAAAGAACGAAAAAGATAAGCAACTTCCATTTCATCGGCTTCTGAAATGTTAGTTTCAGTAACAATATCTTCCGGAGAATTGTTAGTTTGAAAATCGAGTATGGCTTTTCCGAAAAGATCTTTCATAGTTTAATTTGGTTATTCGGTTATTTGATTATTTGTTTTGCGTAATTTTGTGGTTTATCATCAAATAACCAAATTGACAAATCCGCAAATTAACATATTACAAAAGTTAGCCAAAGATACGCATATCGAAAACAAAAAGTATTTTGATAAGTTGAAAAAGAAAACGCCCAAGAATTTGGACTATGTTATGCAAGAATTACATGAAAAAGAATTCAAAAAAACGAATTGTTTGGATTGTGCTAATTGTTGTAAAACCACTGGACCACTTTTTACTTTGGCGGATATTGAACGAATAGCAAAACATTTTCGTCAAAAACCACAGCAATTTATAGATACTTATTTGCAGATTGATGAAGACAAGGATTATGTTCTGAAGAGTGTTCCGTGTACTTTTTTGGATGCTGAAAATTACTGTATGATTTATGATGTTCGTCCAAAAGCGTGTCGAGAATTTCCGCATACGGATAGAAAAAAGTTTCAGCAAATTTCAGATTTGACTTTAAAAAATGTAGCAATTTGTCCAGCAGCATATAATATTGTAGAAGAAATGAAGAAAAAATTACCTTTGTAGAATGAAAGTTTTTAAATCGAAAATAGATTGGTGGTTAGGATTACCATTGTTATATCCAATTTTTTTGAGTATTACGAGTATAATTGAAGGAAAATGGATTGGTTATTTACTTTTGATTTCAATTGTTTTATTTGTTGTTTTTATATCAAAATCTACAAAGTATGTTGTCAACGAAAATCAGTTGGTAGTAAAATGTATGTTTATCGTTAATGCTAAAATTGAAATTTCTACAATACGAAAAATTGAAAAGTCAAATAGTATTTTGAGTTCACCAGCATTGTCGATGGATAGAATAGCTGTCAGATATAATAAATATGATGAAATTTATCTTTCGCCAAAAGAAAAACAACTTTTTATAGATGAGTTGGTAAAGAGAAATTCGGCAATTGAGGTTTTAATTTAGTTAAAAAAAGTTTTTTATTTGTTTTCACTAAAATAAATAATTGTATTTATGAGAAAAATATTCACTCTTATTATTCTTTTTATTAGTTGTCTTTCAAACTCGCAGAATTTTAGTTCACTAGAGCAAGCAAAAAATGAAGCAATCACAAAGAACAAATTAATTTTAATTCAATATTATTCAGATTATGGATATAAGCCATTAAAAAGACTTAATGATGAATGTTGGAACGACAATGAAATTAATGAACTTACTAGTCAATATGTTGTGTTAAGAATTCAAGTATATCCAAAACCTATAGTTGTTCAAGGTAGAGAATCTATAACTTATGAACCCAATAATGAATACATAAGTATTGCTGATGCAAATGGCAAAAAACTTTCATCACTTGATTTCAATACAAATGCAACCAGTGTAAATAGAATGTTGAAAAAATTTCTTTTTCCTACGGAATATTTGTCCAAAGAATTAACCGCATATCATAGAACGAAAAACTTTAATACAGCAATGATGGTTTCTGAAAGATATTTTGATTTTTCACTTCTTGTTTCTAATGATGTAAAGAGTGATGTTTTGAATGTAGGAAGCGACTATTTAGCTGAAGCAAAACAGTTACTATCAGGAAAGGATGTTGGATATATTCATAAAAAGCAAAAGTTTGATTTGATGAAAATAGCTAAACTTGCTTATTTGTTTGATTTTGAAAAATTGGATGCAAAATTATCTAAATTTGAAGAAGATAAGTTGTCTGAGGAAAATAGAAAGTATTTTATTTTTTTAAAATATATTTCAGCTAAAGCACTTAATAAAAAAGATTTTTTACCATTAGAAGAAAAAGTTAATAAAATGAATGGTTTTGAGGTTTATATAAGTAAAGCAAACTTAATTTTGTCAAAACAGTATTAATAAATCAAATATTTTTGACGCATTGTTTTAAAATCTTGTAATTCTTTTTTCCATGAATTTCTAATTTCTGCTTCTGAAATTCCAGTTTCAATTTGTTCTCTTAGCTTTTTGGTTCCTGCTAATTTTACGAAGAAATCATTGAAAAACTTACTTTTATCCGAAGTCGTGTTATATGCTTTGATGAGCCATTTTAGTTCCAATTGTTTTATTTTTTCAATTTTTGTTAAATCTTCACCATAGCATAATTGGTTTTTATGTGTTGGATCTTTTGCTCCAAAATTAGGTATTGGTGTAAAACTAAAGTTGCTTTTTGGTAAAAATGGTGAACCATAAATTTGGAATTGCATCTCAGTTCCACGACCAACGCTGACGTTTGTTCCTTCAAATAAGCATAAACTAGCGTACAGATTAATTGATTGGTCATTTGGTAAGTTAGGTGAAGGTTTTACAGGCAAACTGTATTCCATTTCGCGATTGTAATTTAGGCATGGAATAACAGTTAGTTGACATTGTATTTCGTTTTTCAACCATTTTTCACCATTTATCATTTTAGCATATTCACCAATCGTCATTCCGTGCAGTAGAGGAATTTGATGCATTCCAACAAAACTAGTGTGTTCTTTTTCTAGAGTTGGACCATCAACGATACTTCCATTAGGATTTGGTCTATCAAGAACAATCAATGGAATGTTATTTTCGGCACAAGCTTCCATAATATAAAGCAACGACGAAATATAGGTGTAAAATCGTGCGCCAACATCTTGTAAATCAAAAACTACCACATCAATTCCAGCTAATTGTTCTGGTTTTGGTTTTTTGTTGTTTCCATATAATGAAATGATTGGCAAACCGGTTTTGGTGTCTTTTCCGTCTTTGATTAATTCGCCAGCATCTGCTGTTCCACGAAAACCGTGTTCTGGTGCGTAGATTTTTTGAATGTT
>DAOLYL010000039.1:14094-15533 GCA_035425765.1 Flavobacterium sp.
AAAACCGAGAATAAAACTGTATTTTTGAACACCAAATTTGAACTCATACCATTGAAATTAGAATATTTTATAGCAAAACGATTAATTACTACTAAAGAGTATAAAAGTAGTATTTCTGCACCAATAATAAAAATCGCAATAACTGCAGTTGCATTAGGAATGATTATGATGATTGTTTCAGTGTCTACTGGTATTGGTTTACAGCAAAAAATACGCCAAAAAGTTTCTGCTTTTAATGGACATATATTAATTTCTAGTTATAACGACAACCAGTCTGATGTTAGCACAAAGCCAATATCGATTCATCAAGATTTTTATCCAAAGTTTAAAAGTGTTGAAGGAATTAGTCATGTTCAAGCTGTTGCAAGTAAAGCTGGAATGATAAGAAGTGAGTCTGCGGTTGAAGGGATTATTTTTAAAGGAATTGGAAAAGATTATCAGTTTGATAATTTGAAAGAATATTTAGTTGAAGGAAGATTACCTAATTTAAAATCTAGTTTAAACGAAGAAATTATTATCTCTCAATATTTAACTGATAGATTAGGATTGAAATTAGGAGATAAATTTATAACCTACTTTATGAAAGAAGATAGCGAAGGTTATAATTTGCGCAATTTTAAAATAGTTGGAATTTATAATTCAGGTTTTCAAGAATTTGATTCGAGTTTTGTTATTGGTGATATTCGTCATGTTCAAAGAATAAATAAATGGAAGCCAAATGAAATAGGATCTTTTGAGATTTTTGTAGATGATTTTTCTAAAATAGATGAAAAAGGGCAAGAGGTTTATGATGAAACTTCGTCAACGTTAGATTCTAAGACTATAGTTGAAAAATATTATTACATTTTTGAATGGCTCAAGCTTTTTGATTTTAATATCATTGTGATACTTGTAGTCATGATTGCGGTTTCAATTATTAATATGGTTGTTGCTCTTTTAATTCTTATTTTAGAGAGAACTCAAATGATAGGAATATTGAAATCATTAGGTGCAAATAACTGGTCAATAAGAAAAATTTTCCTTTATAATGCTTTCTATTTAATTTTAAGAGGATTGTTTTATGGCAATTTAATTGCTTTTGCTTTTTTATTAGGTCAGAAATATTTCGGATTTGTAAAGTTGAATCCAGAGAGTTATTATGTAAATCAAGTGCCTGTTGATATTAATTTTCTTCATGTTATGCTACTTAATTTAAGCACCATCATTATAACTGTAGTTGTTTTACTTGTTCCGACTTATCTCATTACTAAGATTACACCTTCAAAATCTATTAGATTTGATTAGTCTTATTGATTAATTTATGTCATTAAAATGAAGTTTTGTGTCTTTTTAGATTTTTTATTGCTCTTTTAATCTTTCAAAAATCTAGCTTTCAGGTATTTGAAAAAAGTATTAAAAAAAGGTTCAAATATATTTGGATTAGGGGAGAAATAGTTTTT
>DAOLYL010000040.1:0-15507 GCA_035425765.1 Flavobacterium sp.
ATTATAAAAGCGATTGAAAATCAACAATCTGAAGGAAAAACTATTTCCTATAGATTAGTTCATACAGGTCAACATTATGATAAAAACTTGAGCGATACTTTCTTTGAGGAATTGAATATTCCGCATCCAAATGCAAATTTAGAAGTAAAAAGTGGTTCGCAAGCGGAACAAACTGGAGCAATTATGATTGCATTTGAAAAAGAATTACTTCAAAATCCATGTGATTTGGTTTTGGTTGTTGGCGATGTCAATTCGACTATGGCTTGCGCGATTGTAGCAAAAAAAATGAATATAAAAGTTGCTCATGTTGAAGCCGGAATTCGTTCTGGAGATTGGACGATGCCAGAAGAAATTAATCGAATTGTAACCGATAGTATTACCGATTATTTCTTTACAACATCAACCTCAGCATCAGAAAATTTATTGGAAAATGGTGTTGCATCAGCAAATGTCCATTTTGTTGGAAATGTGATGATTGATACTTTGCATCAGAATTTAAATCGAATTTCTGCTCCGAGTTTTTGGAATAAATTTGAATTAGAAACTGGAAATTATATCATTTTGACTTTGCATCGACCATCAAATGTTGATGAAGAACAATCGTTGATTAATTTATTGGGAGGAATTGATAAAATGGTTGGCGATAAAAAAATAATTTTTCCAATTCATCCAAGAACGAAAGCCATTTTAGGTGAAACCAATTTAAATCTAAAAAATATTTTGTTCGTTGAACCACAAGGCTATTTGAATTTTATGTATTTGATAAAAAATAGTTTTGCTGTGATTACCGATTCTGGCGGGATTTCTGAAGAAACTACCGTTTTAGGAATTCCGTGTTTTACTATGCGAACTACAACTGAAAGACCAGAAACTATTGAAATTGGTACTAATAATTTAGTTGGAATTTCAATAGAAAATTTGACTTTCGAATTTACGAAATTTCTAGAAAATGGTTTGTCAAAAAGAGGAATTCCTGAACTTTGGGACGGAAAAGCATCAGAGCGAATTATTGATATTTTGCTTTCAAAATAATGGAAGAAATCCTAATTATATCTAATTATTATCCGCCAGAAAAAGGTGCTGCTGCCAATAGAATTGAGCAGTTGGCTTTGAAATTGTATCAAAATAATTACAAGGTTTCTGTTGTTTGTCCGTTAGGTAATTATCCAAAAGGAGAATTGTTTCCTGAGTATAAAGGCAGATTTTCGGTTACTGAAAATCGGGATAATATTACGGTAAAACGGCTTTGGATTTATCCGAGTGTGAGCAAAAATTTGGTTGTCAGAATTATTTCTGTCTTGTCTTTTTCGCTGAGTTTGTTTTTCTATTTATTGTTTAAAAAAACACCAAAGAAAGTAATTGTTCAATCGCCTCCATTATTACTATCTTTTATTTCAGTCTTCGTTTTATCGTTAAAGAATAAAAAGATAATTCTCAATATTTCAGACCTTTGGCCATTAGCTGCAATTGAATTAAAAGCGTTACATGAAGGCTCATTTTCTCATAAATTCTCTTTGTTTTTAGAACGCTATATTTATAAAAAAGCAACATTAATTTTAGGTCAATCTAATGAAATTATCACTCACGTAAAATCATTATTTCCTGAAAAAAATTGTTATTTATATAGGAATTTCCCAGATCATAAGATTGAAAATTTTGATTTGACATTTGAAGAAAATCAACCTATTAAAATATTTTACGCAGGACTTTTAGGAATTGCTCAAGGAGTTTTGGAATTGTGTGAAAAAATTAATTTAGATGGTCTAAATATTGAATTACATATTTTTGGTGATGGAGCTGAAAAAAATCAAATTGAAGCGTTACTTTCCTCTGAAAAAGGCAAAAAAATCTTCTTTCATGGCATGATGGAACGCAACGAATTGCATGAAAAATTAAAATCATTTGATATTGCTATTGTTCCATTAAAAGTTCGAATTTATGGTTCTGTTCCTTCTAAGATTTTCGAATATGGTGCGCTTGGATTTCCAGTTTTATACTTTGGTGGTGGTGAAGGTGAAACTATTGTTGAAGAAAACAATATGGGTTGGATTGCGTCTGTAGAAAATTATACTGAGTTAAATAACAAAATACAATTAATTTCTAAAATGAGTAAGTTGGAATTATTTGAAATGAAAAAAAGAATATTTGACGAAAGTAAATTTACATTCAATTTAGATAGTCAAATGAATTATTTAATTGAAAAAGGAGTTTTTTAATATGCTTTATCTTCACCTTTAAAAATATTTACAACCGTTTGAATAATTATTTTAACATCCATTAAGATTGACCAATTTTCGATGTAAAAAACGTCAAATTTAATTCGGTTAATCATATCATCATCGGTTTCAATTTCACCTCGAAATCCCTTTACTTGAGCTAAACCAGTAACACCAGGTTTTACATAATGGCGAACCATATATTTTTTAATTCTAGTTGCATATGCCTTGTTTTGTGACCATAAGTGAGGTCTTGGTCCAACAACTGACATATCACCAAGTAAAACATTAAAAAATTGTGGTAATTCATCAATACTTGTTTTTCGCATAAATTTACCCATTTTGGTAACTCTTGGATCGTTTTTAGACGCTTCTTTTTCGGTAAAACCATTCACTTGCATGGAACGAAATTTGTAACAAAAAAACTCTTCTTCATCTAATCCCGGTCTTCCTTGCTTGAAAAAAACTGGTCCTTTAGATTCAAGTTTTATTAAAATTGCCAAAATCGGAATTAACCAAGATAATAAAAGAATAATAACTAAAAGAGAAAAAATAATATCGAATGCTCTTTTAATTCCTTTGATTAATGGGTTGTGTAGTTCTGTTTTTTGAAGTGATAAAACTGGAAATAATTCGTAATAATCTATTTTTAAATTTTTAGAATAAATTTCTTTTGTGTCTGGAATAAATTTTATTGTTTTACTATTTTCATCTGCAAAATCGACTAAATCTTTAAGTTTTTCGTTAGAAATTTCGTTTAAAGAGCAATATATTTCATCTGTCCGGTTTTCAATAACAAAGTTTTTTAAATCTTCTACTTTTCCTAAAACTTCAGGATTTTGTTTTTTATCTGAAAAATATCCTTGAAAACGATAACCATAATCTTGTCTGTTATCAAAAACTTCTTTTAATCTAATAGCTTCTGGTGTATAACCTATTATTACTGCATTTCTAAAATTGTTTTTAGTTAGTATCCTGTATTTTTTTAGGTAAAAAAACATAAAATACTTGAAGGATACAATAATGGCAAAACTAATTGTCATAAAAATTGCAATTGCTTTTCCGCTAAAAATTGCTGTTTTTGCAAAGGGGAAAAAAGCAATAACGATGAGCAAAAATATACTAAACTGTTTTACTAATTTGGTGATGATTTCAACTGGTGTTGTAAATCTAAAAACTTCATAATATTTAACGATAATTGCAATTGCAATCCAAGTAAATGATTGATAGAAAATGTAATAAACTAAATTAAGTTTTAACTCTTGAAAAAAGAATAAACTTAATAAAGTAATTACCATTAGATCAAATAAAATATTTATTGGTCTAATGTATTTTGAATATCTACCCTTTTGTCTTGCAACCATATATTAATGGATGTATCCTTTAAAATCTTTATGTTCTTCTTTTAATAACTCTTCGGAAGAAAGCGATTTGAAATAAGCGTATGTCAATTTCATTCCTTCTTCCCTTTTCACTTTTGCTTCCCAACCTAGTAATTCTTTTGCTTTTGAAGTATCCGGTTGTCGTTGCATCGGATCATTTATTGGCAAAGGATGATATACTACTTTTTGATTTGTTTCTGTTAATTTTATAATTTCTTCGGCAAAATCTTTGATAGTAATTTCATCTGGATTTCCAATATTTACTGGGTAAACATAATCTGAATGTAGCAATCTAAAAATCCCTTCTACTTGATCGGTTACATAACAAAACGAACGTGTTTGACTTCCGTCACCAAAAATGGTTAAATCTTCTCCGCGAAGTGCTTGACCAATAAAAGCAGGAATTACACG
This sequence comes from Flavobacterium sp., assembly GCA_035425765.1. Classification (GTDB taxonomy): domain Bacteria; phylum Bacteroidota; class Bacteroidia; order Flavobacteriales; family Flavobacteriaceae; genus Flavobacterium. The sequence goes on from DAOLYL010000040.1 coordinate 4,010, forward strand.
ACCATCATTCAATCGCATTCTCGGTCCATAGGTATTAAAAATTCTAACTATTCTAGTTTCTACACCATGAAATGTGTGATAAGCCATTGTTATTGATTCTTGAAAACGCTTTGCTTCATCATAAACTCCGCGTGGACCAATGGTATTTACGTTTCCATAGTACTCTTCTGTTTGTGGATGTACTAATGGATCACCATAAACTTCTGATGTTGAAGCTATGAGGATTCTAGCTTTTTTTACCCGTGCTAAACCTAATAAATTGTGTGTTCCAAGCGAACCAACTTTTAAGGTTTGAATTGGAATTTTCAAATAATCAATAGGACTTGCTGGTGATGCAAAATGAAGAATATAATCTAGTTTTCCTGGAATGTGAACAAATTTTGTAACATCGTGATGGTAGAATTCGAAATTTTTATCTTTAAATAAATGCTCTATATTTTTTAAATCTCCAGTAATCAAGTTATCCATTCCGATAACAAAATAACCTTCGTTTATAAAGCGGTCACATAAATGCGAACCCAGAAAACCTGCAGCACCAGTTATTAATATTCTTTTCATTTATAGCAATTTATTTTATTCTGTTTTGGAATTACTTTTTAAACTTCCAAAATTAAAAATACAATACATAATCGTGAAAAACACAACTCCGCGTTGTCTCCATAAAAATGATTCTGTCAAAAATAAACTTATCATTAGAATTGCGAAAGCAAAATGCAGAAAATCTTTCTTTTTTATCGCATTTTTTAAGTTAATAAAAAGTATTGTTATGATTAACAAAAAACCAAAAATGCCTAAATCTGCAAAATTTTGAATGTATTGATTGTGAAAATTCTTTGTTTGATAGCCTTCTTTTTCTCCGTTTCCAAGAAATAAATTATACGATATCGCTTTTTCTTCCACTTTTGAAGTAGAAGCATTTAATCCAAAACCTGAGAGATAACGGTTATTTTCAGATAAAATTTCGGTAAAAACTCTAAATTGATATACTCTAAATGCTGTTCCTGGAAAATAATCATTTGGAGTAAATTTTTGATTTGTCCATGCTTCTTTCAAACTAACATAATGCACTCCATCTGGAACACCTTCGATTACATTTGTGCTTATACTTTTTTCAGAATTGCTTTGAAATTCGTGAAGAAATCTGCTTTTAATTCTTCCAAAGGAAAATAGTAATCCAATTACAACTGCAAATACAATTAAGTTGCGTAGACGTAATCTGTTGGATGTTTTTGAAAAATAAAAAACTTGAATTAATAATAAAAGAATTACTACTACGATTATATTTTTGGAAGACAATAGTAATATAAACACGAAAAGTAATCCTGAAATAATTATATCAACTTTTGTTTTTACTTCTTTAGATAAAAAACAAAATAACGCAATCGCAACAAAAACCGATACATGAATTGCATTCAATAGTTTTGGCACTAATCCAAAATCTATTTCATTTTCGCCATGGTAGAAAAATGCTCTCGTGTCGTGATTAATTGTATATCTAATTACAGCTCTGGCTAGAAAATACAATACAACTAAAACAATAGAATAGCTGTAGTATTTCTTTAATTTATCTAATTGTATTGAGCTAAAATCCTTATTTATGAGGAAAACGAACGGAATTAATAGTAGTGAAATTTCTTTTGGAATAGCCTTTAAAGTACTCTCTTTGTCAATACTCCAAAAATAAGATAGAGTCATTAAAACAAATAAACCTATTGGCAAAAGCAAACTAAATTGAATGTTTACTTTTTCTTTTTTAAATTTAATTAAGGCAAATAATACGAATAAAACCAAACAAATATTACTAACTGCAAACGGTAAAGGAATTGTTGTTACTAGTAATAACGCCAGTAGAAATAGGTTATTTTTACTTGTTTCGGTTTTTATGTCTTGAAAAACATTCTTCAAAAAGTTGTAAATATTCACCATTAATTTTTTCCCAGTTAAATTGGTTTACAATAGCATCAAAATTATTTTGAACCAATTGCAAGTTATTATTTTTTTTGATTGTATTAAGAATATTTTTCACTTCTTGAGGATTGGAAAAATAATAACTGTTTTGTTTTAGAATTCCCTTGTTAAAATCGTTATTGTGTGCAACAACTAATGCTTTTGATGCCATTGCTTCTAAAAGTGATGGATTTGTTCCTCCAACGGAATGTCCATGAAAATATAAATTAGAAAAATAGCGCAGATTATTTAAATGCTCTAAGTTGTAAAGTCCGCCGATAAATCGGATGTTGGAATGGTTTTTGAACTTATTTTTTAGGTATTCACCATATTTAGTTTGATGTTTTCCTATTACTAAAATTGGTGTTATATCTTCGTTCATTGCCACTCCTTCAAGAACCATATCCAAGTTGTTTTCTGGTTCAAAACGAGCCATAATCATGTTGTAGTTTTCTTTTTCTACACCATATTCTTTTAAAATTTCTTGATTAGGATTTTCAAAAGGATAAGCACCATAAGCAATGTATGTTGATTCCTTTTTATATTTTTCTTTTAAGAATTTTTGAATTCCGATTGAATCTGAAATTAAATAATCACTACTGATTGCGGCTAACCTTTCGGCAAACTTTAAAAATTGCTGCACTGGACGAGAATATTTAGAACGTTTCCATTCTAATCCATCCATATTTGTAATGATGATTGGTTTTTTAGGCAATAGAAAACACCAAATAGAATTACTAGTATAACCGAGCTGAAGTATGATATCAAAGTTTCTTTTCCTAGAATCCATGATACAATTGTAATCGTAAATGAATTGACCAAAAGTTCCTAACTTATACTCTGGATCATATTTGTGAATAATGTTTACACCGTGAAAAGTTTTTTCTTGAAACGGGTGATCATGAGAGTTATAGCAATATACTTCATGACCTTGTTGCACTAAATATACCGAAAAAAATTCGGCAAACTGCTCAAAACCGCCATAATAATTTGGCACACCACGAGTTCCTAAAATGGCTATTTTCATTAACCTTTGTTCTTTTTCAAGTGGCAAAAATAGGAATTTATACTAGATTTTAAATTAAATCTTCTCGAAAATAGCTTCAAATTTTTCTACATGCTTTTCTAGTGAAAAATGCTCTATAGTTCTATGATAACCATTTTCTCCAAATTGTTTTCTCTTGCTCTCATCGTTAATTAATTCTTCAAGAGAAATAGCTAACGATTCTGCATTGTTTGGTTCAAATAATAATCCATTGTGATTGTGAAGTACTGTTTCAGTCAGACCACCATGATTGGCGGCAACAACTGGTTTTTTAGAAAGCATTGCTTCAATGGCAACCATTCCAAATGGTTCTGGTTCCGTTGATGGAACAACAGCTATATCAATAGAATCCCAAAATGGCCAAATATTTTCTTGAAAAGGTATGATTATAACCCTTTCATTAAGTCCATATTCAGAAATTTTGTTTTTCAAATCTGTTTCAAAAAATTCTTGATTTGGTGGAGCTGAACCTAAATAAACTAATTTAATATTGTTATATTTTTGAGCAATTTTATTAAATGCCTCGAGTAATAACTGCTGTCCTTTCCAACTATTAATTCTTCCAACTAGTGCTATAACTAGTTCGTTTTGATTTACTTTAAAGTAATCATTCCTTATTTTTAAGCTATTTTCAATATTAGGTTCCGGTTTTTGTTTTATATCTAAACCATTACAAACAAATTCAGATTTTTTGGCTAATCTTGGGTTGTTTTTTATCCAAAATTCCATTGTGGTTCTTGAATCATAGACTGCAACATCATTAGCCTTAATTGATAATAATTTGACGAAACCTTTGTTGAAAATAACTGGTTTTGCAATAATTTCTTGGACATGCCAGAGGTGTTTTATATTATTTTTTTTAGCAAAAACAATCCCTATTAGAGCGGCTAAAGTATGAGAATAAACTATATTAAAATTGTGCTTTTTATGAAGTTCATTTAAAGTTTTTAATCCTTCTTTATATTCTTTGAAAAATTTTAAAATGTTTGTTGGAGTAAACATTTTTCTATACAACTTTAATACTGGTGCAATAACCACTTCGATACCATTCTTTTCAAACTCTCTTTTTAATGGTCCGTCAAAAGGAAGCACAACTATTGATTTATATTTTTGTTTATCCAAACTAGAAATAAACATTAAAATGGTTTTGTCAGAACCATAAAGTTCTGCCGATTGGTGAATAAAGAGTATGCTTTTCATTATTTTAAGAATTTTTGTCGAAAGGCTATTAAAAAGCCAATAAGTATTGATTTGGACTCAGTTAAATTATAGAAACCAAGGAAAACCCAGTTGGAAACAAATAAAAATATGCCTGTGCCAAGAAAAAGTAAATTTATTTGATTTATCATATTCAAATCGGAAGGAACTTTTTTAAAGAAATAAATAATGGTAAAAAAGTAAATGAATATGCCCAACAATCCTGATTTTAAAAAAACAATCATAAAACCGTTATGCAAAATAGATATAAATCGGAGTTTCATATCGCCAAGATAAACTTCTTGTTTTAAATCAATTTGTGATCCTAATCCTTTTCCAAAAAGTGTTGGAACAATCCCATCATTTGTAACTTGTCTTATTGTCGAAATATTTTCGTGTGAGCGATAATTGTCATTAAAATCTTTCCAATCATTTAAATTTACTTTTGATTTAAAAGCTTCAATTGGAGCATTTTTAATTTTATATAAAAATCCCTCAAATCCTTCAGCGCTTCTTCTTGGATAAGAATAATAAACCATTGTATATCCTATAACCGTGAGAAGAAGTATGCTTCCAATTATTGTAATTGATTTTTTGTTTAGGACAAAATAACCTTTCAAAGCCAAAAATAAGATTAAAAACTGAATAAAGTTTGTTCTTGCTAAATACATAAATGCCGAAAAACCAATAACAATTGTAAATAACCAAAGACGTTTTTTGGAATAGTTTAATTCGAATTTTTTGTGAAAAAGTAGAATGATGAATGTGTAAATTTCATAATCACTAAAATATCCTGAATGTAATCGTAAATCGGCAACCGTTCTAGCTTTATGAACAACAATTGCAATTATTATAATTATTACATGGCAGACTGCTATAAAAAACCCTGTTTTTATTATTAGGTCTAATGCATTTTTTAAATTCTTTTTACAAAGTTGGTATCCTAACAGAAAACCCAGAATTGGTTTAGAAAGATAGGTTATATCTCTAATTATGAAGTAGTTTTTATAATCATAATTCAACATAACCACAAAAGCAATTAGCAGAATTAACAGATAAGGAATTATTAATTTGAATAATGATATGGAATAATTTCTTGAAATTGTGAGTAAAAAAGACAAAGACCAAACTCCAAATGTTAACTCAAAATGATCTAAATATGTAACGCCTATACAGAGTATAAAAAGCAGTTGATAGAACCAATTATTTGGAATGATAAGTTTCATTATTCAGTTGTTTTTATTACTCTTGCCGGAACACCACCAATAACCGAATTATCAGGATAAATTCCATTAACAACTGCTCCAGCAGCAACAACTGAATTATGACCAACTATACAACCATCAAGAAAAGTTACTTTTGCACCAACCCAAATGTTGTTTCCTAATTTTATTCCTTTTGAAGTTACACCTTGTTCTCTAATTAGCTTTGTTGTGTCTGAGAAATTATGATTTTCTGAGTGGAAAGAAATATATGAACCCATAATTACATCGTTTCCGATTTCAATTCCACCTGGTGCGCCAAAATGAGTATAATCTCCAATAGCTGAATTATTTCCCATTTTTAAGCCTTTTCCATAGGTTGCTAAATGACTTGTAGAAAGTAATTTTGAATACATTCCAATCTTAGCATTATCACCTAAAACTATTTTTTCTGATGCATAGCCATCTAAAATTGTATAGCTTTCGATGGTTACATTTTTTCCTAAAACAAAGTTTGATTTATTCAAAACGGTTACATTTTTTCCTAAAAAAACTTTTTTTCTTAGTTTTAGTAAACCTCTCAATAGCATTATTCCTCTTATGTAAAAAGACCGAACGATTAATCGTTCAGGAATTCTCGGATCAATTTGGTATGATTTTCCGGCTTTGTTTATTATTTTTTGTAACTGATTTCTAAACATCTTTGGCTAAAAAATGATTTGGTCGCTTTCTGATACAAAATAAGTAAAATATAATGACAATTACCTCAGTTATAATAAGAGAATAAAAAACACCTTGAAGTTTATAAATAGGAAGAAATAAAACAATTAGAATTAAACTTATAATCACAGAAACTGTTGTTATCAATACATATTGTTTTTGAAAATTGTAACCAAGAACTAATTGCTTTAAACCTATTGAAATAGCTAATAAAATTGGAATAAAAACAGCAATCTTTAATAAGTTACTTAAATCAAAGACCGTTGTTGCATTAAAAAAAGTTACAATTATTTCTGAATTAAAATATAAAATCAACATTAAAAAAACTATAAATAAAACGTTGACAGTGTTTATGATTAGCCAATTTCTTTTTGCTGTAGACGGATTATTATTAATGTCATTACAAACTCTTGGATAAGTAAAGTTGAAGAATAAAAAAATATACGTTTTAAAAGTAACTATTATTTGTTCTACTATCCGATATTGTCCTGCCATAAAGTTGTTCCCAAAAAAACTGACTAAAACTACTGGCGAATAAAGCTGAATGGCAACAAATATTTGTGAAGAGAACATTTTAAAATCTCTTTTTAGAAAATCTTTAATTTCTCTTTTACTTATTTTTTCAAATTTGAAATCATACTTTTTAAAAATTAAATAAGTGAAAATTCCATTGGAAATAATTGTTCCTAAACCGAAAGAAAAATTAACGTAGATGTAATCTTCTTTTTTAACCACCAAGACCAAAACACCAATAACATAAATAATTTTAGAAATAATATTTGATATTGAAATCCAATTGATGTTATCAACACCTTGTAAAAACCAAGATTGGTTTAAATATTGCCCAAGAATAATCAAAAGCGATAAAGCAAATAAAATAGTTTCTGATTGCAAAAATGGAAGGCAGAAAATAAGCACCAACGATACAACTAAAACCAAAATCAAGACTAAAAACCTTGAAACAAGATTTGTTAAAAAAATTCGTTGTAATTCCTTCTTGTCATTTCTATTTATTGTAATGTCGCGAACACCAACCAACTCAGAACCATAATCAATAAAAACAATTAGAACGAAACTTATTGCTAAAGCTACTGATACCTTCCCGAAATTTTCTTCACCACATACTTTAACAATGTAAGGAATCAACAGCAATGGTGTAACTAAATTAAAAAACTGCCCAAAACCATATATTGAGAATTTTTTAAAGAAATCACTTTTGATGGCACTTATGATTTGTTTTTTCAAAAGAATTTATGTTGTTATTAAACCAAATTTAAAAAAGAAAAGTTCAAAATAAATACTATTTTGAACTTTAAATTATTTTGATAAATTATCTTTTAATTAGTGGTTGCTAATTTTTTTAATGCTTTACTCAATTCTACCTCATGAGGATAAATTGAAGGATGTTCTGCTTTTCCGTTTTTTACTATAGGAATTACGGCTCCTGTTGCTGGGTCAAACGTACAATGATTTTCATCTGCTCTAAAGAATTGTCCTATTTGTTGTCCTACAATATCAAACTTTTTACCATTGTAATCAAAATGAACACTTTTCATATAAATAGTATCTGTTGCTGATTGTTTTAATCCTAGATCAAAACGTATTTGAGTTGGATAAACATCTTGAGGAAAATAAAAATCAACTTTTTGCTCCTCTAGTTTCCCAGGAACTGGGTTCCATATAACACTTTCTCCAAAGTTAATTGTACCATCTTCAGTGTAAAGCAAACAAAAGTCATCTGTTGTTTTTGAGATTACATTTAATGTTACTTTGAAAGCAAACTTTTCTTGCGGTTGAGCATTATCAGTTTCTGCGTTTTCATCTTTGATTTTGCAGCTTACTAAAATTGAGGTTGTAATAAATAAATAAATAATTTTTTTCATTTCTTTTTTAAATTTAAACAATGTGGTAAAATAACGATTTATTAGAATAACTAACAAATAAATTTCTATTTTTACTAACTGAAAATTAACAAGATGTTTTATGACAAAAAAAACTCAAAATAAACAATTTTTACTATATGTGTTCTCTATTTTTATAGCGTTTGTTACATATGGTTTTGCTCTAACCAATTTCACTCTTACTATTGATAGTGAAAGTCCTATTTATCCTCATTCCTCTTTAGAACTTGGACGATGGGGAACAAATCTTGTACGTTACCACTTGATGAATGGTTTATATCCATTTTTTACATTATTGTTTGGACTTGTTTTTTTGGCTCTTACAGCAGTTGAAGTTACCAAAATATTAAACCTAAAAGGAATTTTTAGTTTTCTATTTTGTTTATTATTTTTAAGTTTTCCACAACACGCATATCAGTTAGTGTTTACAATGCAAGCCGATGCTATTCCTTTGGGTTATTTTTTTGGAACACTCGGGGTTGCATTTTATTTAAAAGAAAGTAATACTAAAATCTTGAAGATTATCAATTTTATTTTGAGCGTTATATTTATTGTTTTTGCAATTGCTACATACCAAATCTTAGTTTATATTCCAGTAGTATTATATATAATATACTTTTTTACTCAAATTGACAAGCCAGATAGTAATATAAAACAGGAATTTAAAAAAGCTTTTATTTTCATTGGCTTACTATTAATAAGTGTACTTACTTACATACTAAGCGTAAAATTATTTATTAAATCCGCAAACAGTACTTATCTTGAAGGATATGCTTCTGGAAATTCAGACAATCCTTTTGTAGCTTTTTATAATCTTTTAGTTGATAACATATATGGAAAATTTTACTACGGAGAAAAACCATTTTTAATAGTAACGCTATGTGTTTTGTTTTGTTTTGTATACTTTATAAAATACAAAACCAATACTTTGCTGAAAATTTCACTCTTTTTAGCATTGTTAATTGTTCCATTTACTATGTCTTTTTTTATTAGAAATGGTTATCATCCACCACGTTTATATGTTGGTTCTACGTTAACTTTTGCCTTCATTATTGTATTTGTATTGCAAAAAATTCCAAAACAATTTTACAACCAAACACTTCTTTTAGGCGTTTTGTTATATCTATGGAATGTCTTTTATGTTACCAATTTGTTTTACACACAAAACAAAATATATAAACACGATCTTGAAATAGCGAAAGACATCAAACAAAAAATTAATCAATTTGAGGATTTTAACCCTGATAGTGATTATGTTTATTTTTATGGTAGTTTACCAGAAAGCAACCACATTAAATTAGCTTTACCAAGTTCAGAAGTTTTTGGAGGTTCTCTTTTTAGATGGGGTGAAGGTGATAATTGGCGAATGATTAACTTTTTTAGATTTGAAGATATTGCTTATTACCGATTTATGGATGACCAAGCTTCATTTAACAAAGTAAAAGATAAGTTTTTAGCAATGCCTGTTTATCCCCAAAAAGGTTCGATACAAAAAATTGAAAATGTAGTTATTGTAAAACTTTCACAACAAAAAGGATTTGCAAGATATGATTGGGAAAAATAATATGGATACTCTAACTATTGGCATAGTATTACCTTGTTATAACGAAGAACAAGTGTTGAACTTGACTGCATCCAAACTTTTGGATGCAGTCCAAGAATTAATTTCAAAAGAGCTTATTTCAAAAAGCAGTTTCATCGCTTTTGTTGACGACGGAAGTAAAGATAAAACCTGGGAATTAATTGAAGGTTTAACTGAAAGTAAACACATAAAAGGATTAAAACTATCAGGGAATGTTGGTCACCAAAACGCACTTTTAGCGGGTCTACTTACTTTTAACAGTCAAGCCGATGCACTTATTTCTATTGATGCCGATTTACAAGATGACATTTCTGTAATTGAAGAAATGATCGAAAAATTCAAAGATGGAATAAATGTCGTTTACGCTGTAAGAAAAGAACGTAAAACCGATACCTTTTTTAAACGTAATACTGCACTTTTATTCTACAAATTAATGACATTTATGAAAGTTGACATTATATATAATCACGCTGATTATCGTTTGTGTAGTCAACGTGTAATTTCTGCTTTGTCGGAATATGGAGAAGTAAATCTATTTTTACGTGGCATTATTCCAAAAATTGGCTTTTCAAAAGATATTGTTTACTACAATAGATTAGAACGTGCAGCTGGGGAATCAAAATATCCGTTTCGTAAAATGCTTTCATTTGCGTGGAATGGAATAACTTCTTTTAGTAATTATCCTTTAAAAATGGTAACAACCGTTAGTTTTTTGGTGTTTTTATTTTGCATTTTGATGTCTATTTACGCTTTGGTTTCACTTTATTTTTATGATATTGTGCCTGGTTGGTTTTCAACAGTTTTGCCAATGTACTTTTTAGGCGGTGTTCAATTATTTTGCCTTGGAATTATTGGAGAATATATTGGAAAAATATATTCTGAAGTGAAGCAAAGACCACGATTTTTTATTGATAAACGAATAGATTAAAAAAATGAAAGAAGATTTTGAAAAAAAATATCATGATGTAGAAACAGAACACTGGTGGTTTAAATCAAGAAGAAAGTACCTCTTAGATTTGTTAAATGACGCTCCTAAAAACAGTAAAATACTTGATATAGGATGTTCTTCCGGTGTTTTTTTAAAAGATTTAGAAGATATAGGTTTTGCAAGTCAAAATCTATATGGAATTGATATTAGCCAGAAAGCCATTTTAAATTGTAAATCCAACGGCTTAAATAATACTTTTGTAATGGATGCTCAAAATATTTCAATTGATGAAAAGTTTGATATTATTATAGCTTCTGACTGTTTAGAACATTTAGAAAATGATAGTAAAGCACTAAAAAATTGGAATAATCTATTGAATATAGGTGGTAAAATGTATGTTTTTGTTCCTGCCTTCAAATCTCTTTGGAGTTATCATGATATTATTAATATGCATTTCAGACGATATACAAAATCAGAATTAAAATCAAAATTATTAGCAGAGAATCTAAAAATAATAAAATCTAGTTATTGGAATTTCTTTCTTTTTTTACCCGTATATTTATTTAGAACTGCTACAAGTGGACTTCAAAAGAATAAATCAGGAGAATCGGACATAAACATAGGAAATCCTATTATTAATAAATTATTATTTCAATTAATTATTTTTGAAAACAAACTCTTAAAATTTATTAATTTCCCATTTGGAGTGAGTACTTTTTGTATTGTTGAAAGAGTTAAATAATGTTTATACTTTGCGCCCAATTATTAATTTCTATTCCAAAAGCTGTTTTAATTTTTCTTTTATCCAAAACACTAAAACTCGGTCGTTTTGCAGGTGTTGGAAAACTTGTTGTAGGTATAGGGAGTAAATTTATACTTATATTGTTGATTTCAAATATTTTTTTTGCAAAATCATACCAGGAACATTGTCCTTCGTTAGAGAAATTATAAATTCCATAAAAGTGTTCAGTGTTCA
>DAOLYL010000041.1:0-15341 GCA_035425765.1 Flavobacterium sp.
TAAAAATTAAAATCTCTTGGCTCACCGTTAAGTTCTCTTCCGCCAAGAATGGATTTGGTATAGATATCATCCAAATCGCCAAAATAATCTTTATCACCTTTTATAATAAAACCCATTTTGCGGTTTAGCAAGTATTGTTCGTATGCTAAAGGCAAATGTTCGGCTGTTTTTCTTGCATAATAGCTGTTGTAAGCTTCGTGTACCGCTTCTTTGATGTCAAAGCTTGCTTTGATAGAAACAGGCTCTTTGGCATCTACAAGCTCTCTAAACATATCTTCATAACTACTGGTGTCGTGGTATTCTTCAAAAGCATTTTTATAATATTCATAGCGTTTTTGAGTTTCTTGGTCTTCAAAATTTTCAAGAATAAAATAAATCATATTAGAATCCATCGAGCTTAAATAAGGTCGATCATCAGTCAGTTGGATGGGTTCGCTTTTACGTTTTTCTTCTTGCTCCTTTCTTTGATTTTTAAACCAAATTCTTCGGTAGAATTCTTCTTTTTCACCTCTAATGTCAGGTAGCATTAATAAATTAGTTGTTCCAGTATGAGTATAATGATGTTCATACCAATCTGGAATTGAACTTTCTTCACCATCACTTTGGTATGATTCTTTTATATCGTCATAATTTTGCCAATCTTCACCCCAAAATCGATTAGAAAAGTCAAGATTGGATTTCATTAAGAATTCTTGATACATTTTGATGTCTTTTTCAGATATAGGTTTTAGGAATGGGCAATTCAGAATTTCTTTTTCCCATTTCACAAAGTCAATACATTTTTCAACACCGTTGAGTTTTATTTCTTCGGCGCGCCATTGACACTGTAAATCAAAAAGCTGTTTTTGAAGAATGCACTCCAAGTGTTCGTGGGCTAAATCAATCCATTTCGAACGCTCATCTTCTGCTATCTTGATATACATATCTCCATAGCGATGCGCTTGAAACTTTTGGTTGATATAATGGGTAACAAAACCATCTATAGAATTTTTACGATATTTAGAGAAATACAGTTGTAATTCTTCGTTTTGTTCTATTTCGTTGCGCCACTTGATTTTGAGTTCCTTTTCCTCCTCAAGTTTTTCTTTCTCTTGGTTTAATTTTTTCTGAGTGTATTTATCTAACTTAGAATCATCATTGTGCTCATCCATAGTACATTATTTTTGAAAAACTAAAATACTAATTTTTTAAATAGGTTGGGTTTATTTACAAAAATTTTGTGGTGGGTTTGTGGAGAGAGGTTGGAATTTATTTTTTTGAGAATAATTTAGGTAAAGAACCTTTGAGTACTTTTATTATATGTCTATATGTTGAAGTGTGCTTTCCAATACAATTGATATTTATGTAATTAAATCATAGCTTTCAACAAATATTTAAAATTTGTATTTTTCGTTTAATTCTCTTGATAATCCTTCTAAATCAGGAAATATAGATGATTCACTAATTCCTGCTAATTTTAATTGTTCAAGAATTTGTCTACGATCTTTATTTGAAATATTTATTTTAACAATCCGATTAGAACCATTTTTTTTATAGACGGTATTGATTGTTGAATTACCACTGTGAAGAGTAAAGCAACCTTTTTGCCGTAATACACGTTCATTGGAATATGTTGGTGAGATTGCTATCGGTAATTCATTTTTTTGATTGTTAAAATTTAAATATTCATTTATTAAACTTGTATTTAAAATATCGTTTGTTCTAATAATCGTTGGTTGATTTATAGATAGATTATTTAAATCTTCGGGATTAATTATCCAAACACAAGGGTCAAGAAATATATTATCACCTTTGTTAAGTTTTAATGCAAAAAATAGAGCAAATAAATAACCTTCAGTCCAATCCAATAATCTTGTTTTTAATCCAAAATGTTGCATAAGAAAATACCACTCATTATCATCAAATGTTTTCCCACTTATAAAACCTCTTGCTTTATCGAGGAATTCTTCGGTTAGATTTTTTTCAGATTCAATTGAATATGCATCAGTCCGGAATATGCTTGGAATTAGTTTGTAATTTTTATTTGCATGCCCTCGAAACCAAATTTTATTTGATTTAAATATTTTTTGACTTGCATAATCAATGTGTACAATGTAATCTTCAAGAGATTTGATTGTAGCTTTAGATTGCAAAAAATCTTTTCCACTGTACATATTTTATTTTTTCAAATTTTAGTTTAATTGAGTAAAACTTTTTTGTTAAGAACATTGCGATATGGTATAATAGCTTAATTCGAAGTGATTTAACCGCTTTTTTTCTACCAAAGCAATAATGACTACCAATTATTATCCGCTTCATTTCAAACAAATATAGCAAAAAATCCCCAACCCAAAAACCCTAAAAACTTCAAAAAGTAAGTAAATAACCGCACGTAAAATCATTTTACGAGGTCGTAAAACTTCCCGTTGGGGTCGTAAAACTATTTTACGTAGTGGTAAAATAATTTTACGTTATGGTAAACTATATATTCGATAGCGTAAAACTATCCGTTGGGTTCGTAAAATAGTTTTACGCAGGGGTAAACCTTGTTTTCCATAGAGTAAATTTATTCGTTGGCGTCGTAAAATTATCCGTTGGGGTCGTAAAATAGTTTTACGACCTCGTAAAATAATTTTACGGCGTGGTAAAATAGTTTTACGGAGCTGTAAAAACATTTTTTGAGGAGGTAAAAAATAGTTACGACTTCGTAAAATAATTTGTGGAAATGGTAAAATTTATTTCGCCAATGAAAAAAAAATGAAAAAAAATGATTTTTTTTTCAGCTACGTAAAATTTCTCGTCGATTATAAAATCTGACTTATTGAAAAAAGCCATCCTTGTCTTTCAAAAAAACACACATAAAGTTTAATAATCGTACACAATAAAATCATAACAAGTTGCGTTATTATACAAAACAACTTACAGTCAACTTATGAAATGAATGCTACTTAAATTTTTATTTATTTATTAATCATTAAAATTATTTATCATGTATTTTTTAAAAAGAAACGACGAAGATTTTTCATTTCAATTGACCAATTTTTCAACTAAACTTCCAAATTATGTTGCACTGTTTGGTGTTCTTCCAGCCGAAGTAACACAGGCGGAAGAGGACAGCGCGTATTTTGCATGGGCAATTTTAGTTACTAAAGTGCAGGCAGATACTAAGAAGAGTTATGTGGGTTTTAAAAACAATCTACGCTTTGGTGTAGAAAACGTTTCGGTTAATCCCGTTCCCGAAACGGTAGAAGTAGTGCCAGTTCCGGCAGAGGTAGCACCAGGCGTTCAGTTTCGGTTTTTAAGTTTGGCTAAGCGCATTAAAGCCCATCCTAATTATTCATCAGCTATTGGGCAAAACTTAGGGATTGAAAACATGAACCAAAACAGAATTGCTTTAGAGAACGTGCAACCGGTTTTAAAATTAGTAATGCGCGGTGGATTAGTTAACCTCGATTGGAAGAAAATGGGCTATGACGGCATCGTGATAGAAAAAGACAGTGGTTCAGGATTTGAAGTATTAGACAAAGACATGCGTCCTAATTTTACCGACGTTACTCCGCTACCACCGGCAAATCAAAGTGCCGTTTGGCGCTATCGTGCTATGTATCTTTATAGCGATAGTCGAGTAGGCAATTGGAGTGATGTGGTTTCGGTTACCGTTGGAGATTAAGAGCAACAACAAGAGTTAGTAGTAAAGCAAAAGGTTCAAATTGTGTATTTGAACCTTTTTTTTATTTTTGAATGTTTATTTTGGCTTCTCAACACCATTTTATATCTCGAAAACTATCTTTTTCAAAACATAAAACTACTCGAATTGACGGTGGTTGAAAAAAGAATGTTATACTCTATATACAATTGCATTCACATTCATACCTGCGCCAACGGAAGCAAAAAGGATAACATCACCTTTATTAAGCGAATGATTTTCCAACTCGCCTTTGACTAATAAATCATAAAGTGTAGGAACAGTTGCAACGCTTGAGTTACCCAATTTGTGGATGCTCATCGGCATGATGCCTTCGGGCGTGGTTTTTTCAAATAGTTTGTAGAAACGGTTGATTATTGCCTCGTCCATTTTTTCGTTGGCTTGGTGAATAAGGATTTTTTTCACTTGGTCAATCTCAATACCGCTTTTTTCTAAACACGATTTCATGGCTTTTGGTACATTGCTCAACGCAAATTCATAAATTTTTCTCCCGTGCATTTTTATGTAGCGAACATCAGGATCGTGGTCTTTGTTAAACGAGTTGCCAAAGAAAAGATAGTATGCTTCGTCATAAGTAAACGTAGCTGTTTCGTGTGCCAAAATACCGCTTTCGTCTTCGGTAGTTTCTATGACAGTAGCGCCAGCACCATCGGAGTAAATCATACTGTCGCGGTCGTGCCTATCAACCACACGCGAAAGGGTTTCAGCACCAATGACCAAACATTTTTTTGCCATTCCAGCTTTGATAAACGCATGGGCTTGTATCACACCTTCAACCCAACCTGGGCAACCAAAAAGCATATCATAGCAAACGCAACTTGGGTTTTTGATGCGCAAGTTATATTTCACTCTCGTGGCTAGAGTAGGCAACAAATCAGTTTGGATAGCGCCTTTTTTTACATCGCCAAAGTTGTGGGCAAAAATGATATAGTCTAAAGTTTCTGCATCAATGTTTGCCGCTTCAATAGCTCTTTGTGCGGCTATTGTAGCTATATCGGAAGTTGTTAAATCGTCCGAAACATAACGGCGTTCTTCGATACCAGTAATGTCATAGAATTTTTCGGTAATGACTTCGTTCGGCAACGGAAAAGCGGTGCCATCGTCATTAAGGAAAACGTGTTTTGTAAAATCTTTATTAGTAACAATCTCTGTTGGAATATAGCTTCCCGAACCTGTTATTTTTGTATTCATTTCTTTTTGATATTTCATTACGAAATTATTAATAAAAATCTTCTTAGATTATCAAATTCTTAGGTTAGTTAAAATTATTATGAAAAATTCAATGAAACGGGGTTAAAATTGTAAAACTCATAATTATTTACTGCTTTGTTGCGCAATTTTTATCTGCATAATAGTGGCAATGCTGAGTGCTTGGGTTTTTATTTGCTCCGCTTTACTGCCTTTAAAGTTTTCGTCAACCGTGGTATAAAAATGGTCAAGCCAAATGGTAAACAGCTCTGGCGATAAATATTCTTTAGTGTTAATGTCTAAATGGATTTGGGTTAAATTATTACTATAACCACCAGTTCCGAGGATAGCTTGTGACCAAAAAGTAACTAAAATAGGTAAATGTTCTTCTAGATGAATTTTAACTATATCGGTAAAAATATAACTAATAGATTCGTCTGCCAATAGCTTTTTGTAGAATTCATCTACTAATAAGTATAAATCGTCTTGGTTCTGAATATCGTTCATTTTGTTTAAAATTGCTGAGCAAACTTAATCAATTGAGAAATTATAAAAACTGATATTGGTCATTATTTAATAAAAAAGGGTTCCAAATTTAAAACTTGAAACCCTTTTTTTAAATGATTAATTACTAATGATTAATCTTTATTACATGTATGCTTCAATCGGCGCACAAGAGCACACCAAGTTTCTGTCGCCATAAGCTTCGTCAACACGACGCACCGTTGGCCAGAATTTATTTTCAGCGATATAGTCTAGCGCAAAAGCCGCTTTCTCACGAGAATAAGGATAAACCCATTCGTCTGCAGTAATCATGGCTAGTGTATGTGGCGCATTTTTTAATATGTTATTCACTTCGTCTTTTGTAGAAGCGGCAATTTCTTTTCTGATAGCAATCATCGCATCACAAAAACGGTCTAGCTCAGCTAAATCTTCGCTTTCGGTTGGTTCTATCATCAAAGTTCCTGCTACTGGAAACGATACGGTTGGCGCATGGAAACCATAGTCCATCAATCGTTTAGCAATGTCGGTTACTTTAATACCGTTGTCTTCAAAGGCGCGACAATCTAAAATCATTTCGTGAGCTGCACGTCCCATTTCTCCTGAGTATAAAATAGGGTAGTGTTCTTCTAAACGAACTTTCATATAATTAGCGTTTAGAATAGCGTGTTGTGTAGCACTTTTTAAACCTTCGGCACCAAGCATAGTGATATAACCATAAGAAATCAAGCAAACCAATGCCGAACCATAAGGCGCAGCCGAAATAGCTGTGATGGCTTGTTCTCCACCTACTTTAATAATAGGATTGGTCGGTAAAAAAGGAACTAATTTTTCGTTAACACAAATTGGTCCAACGCCTGGTCCACCACCACCGTGAGGAATAGCAAAGGTTTTGTGTAGGTTCAAGTGACAAACATCAGCACCAATAGTAGCTGGATTGGTTAATCCTACTTGTGCGTTCATGTTGGCACCATCCATATAAACCAAACCACCATTATCGTGAATTAGTTGGGTAATTTCGCAAATAGCACTTTCAAAAACACCATGCGTTGACGGATAAGTTACCATCAAACACGAAAGGTTGGCGGCATGTTCTACTGCTTTTGCTCTTAAATCTTCTACATCGATATTACCGTTTTCCATGGTTTTGGTTACGATAATTTCCATGCCAGCCATGGCTGCCGATGCTGGATTAGTTCCGTGTGCCGAAGCAGGAATTAAACAAACATTACGGTGATTATCACCACGAGATAAGTGATAGGCACGAATAGCCATCAAACCAGCATATTCGCCTTGCGCACCTGAATTAGGTTGTAGCGTTGTACCCGAAAAACCAGTAACAACATTCAATTGATGTTCTAGTTTTTTAAGCATAATTTGATATCCTTCGGCTTGATCGATAGGAGCAAACGGGTGAATGCTGTTCCAGTTTGCCATAGACAACGGAAGCATTTCGGCTGCAGCGTTCAATTTCATAGTACATGAACCTAGAGAAATCATCGAGTGGTTCAACGATAAATCTTTGCGCTCTAATTTTTTGATATAACGCATCAACTGGCTTTCCGAGTGATGGTTGTTAAACACTTCATGAGTTAAGAACGATGAGGATCTTTCTAGTGAAGCTGGAATAGTATTTGTTGAAGATAATGTAGCAACGTTGAAACTTTCCTTTCCGGTTGCTTCCGCAAAAATGGCAACAATTTGATTTAAATCAGCCAAAGAAGTAGTTTCGTTTAACGAAATAGAAATGGTTTCTGCATCAGGATAAAAGAAATTTACACCGTTTTTCTCTGCAATGGTTTTTACATTAGCAGCATAAGCTTTCACCGAAATAGTATCGAAGAAAGCGGTGTTTACATTATATACACCTAATTTATTTAGTGCATCAGCTAGTGTTACTGCCGAAGCGTGTACTTTATCAGCGATGTATTTTAATCCTTTTGGTCCGTGATATACAGCATACATTCCAGCCATAACCGCTAGTAAAACT
Source organism: Flavobacterium sp. (assembly GCA_035425765.1). Classification (GTDB taxonomy): domain Bacteria; phylum Bacteroidota; class Bacteroidia; order Flavobacteriales; family Flavobacteriaceae; genus Flavobacterium. Next base: position 7,365 of record DAOLYL010000041.1, read on the forward strand.
TGTGCTGTACAGATGTTTGAAGTTGCTTTTTCACGTTTGATGTGTTGCTCACGTGTTTGCAACGCCATGCGCAATGCACGGTTTCCGTTGGTATCAATCGTAACGCCAATGATTCTTCCTGGCATACTTCTTTTGTATTCTTCTTTAGTTGCAAAAAAAGCAGCGTGTGGTCCACCATATCCCATCGGAATTCCAAAACGTTGTGAAGTTCCAACGACTACATCGGCACCCATTTCGCCTGGAGGTGTTAACTTTACTAACGATAAAATATCTGCAGCAACGGCAACTTTGATTTCAGCAGCTTTTGCTTTAGCAATGAAACCAGAATAATCATGTACTTGTCCATATTTTCCAGGATATTGTAGGATAGCTCCAAAAAACTCAGCAGAAAAATCAAAACTTTCGTGGTTTCCAACGACTAATTCGACACCAATTGGAGTTGAACGTGTTTGAAGCACAGATAAAGTTTGAGGTAATATTTCTTCAGAAACGAAAAATTTGTTTACGTTATTTTTCTTTTGGTCGCGTGTTCTAACGTCAAATAATAACGCCATTGCTTCGGCTGCAGCTGTTCCTTCATCAAGAAGTGAAGCGTTTGCGATTTCCATTCCAGAAAGTTCTATAACGGTAGTTTGATAATTTAAAATAGCTTCTAAACGACCTTGTGCAATCTCGGCTTGATAAGGTGTATAAGCTGTGTACCAACCTGGGTTTTCAAAGATATTTCGTTGGATAACCGCAGGAACAATTGCAGGATGATAACCCAAACCAATGTACGATTTGTAAACTTTATTTTTATTCCCTAATTCTTGAATGTGAGTTAGATATTCATATTCCGTCATTGGAGCGTCTAAGTCTAGGTCTTTTTTTAGACGGATGTTGTCTGGCACCGTTTCATAAATTAACTGGTCAAAACTTTCTACTCCGATGGTTTTAAACATTTGTTCTAGGTCGTTCTCACGTGGACCTATGTGGCGTAATGCAAAAGCGTCTGTTTTCATTAAAATGGATGTTCTAAAATGGGTTTAGTTGTGCTTGTCCCGTTGTTGAGCGGGATTGTTTTTTTACGGCAACAAAAGTAATTATTAATGTTCTAATTATTTGCTAAACAAAGTCTAATATTTTGCTTTTATTTATTAACCAAAGAAGTTGTTTATCAACAATAAACACAAATTTCTTTCAATTTTTCATCGATGAAATTTGTTTGGTAAGGTTATTTGTCGAGATAAAAAGCGATACAACGATTTTAAGTCATTTTATCAGAAGGTTACTAAAAAGTTATATAATTTCGATTAAAATTTAATATCACATAAAGATGAAAAAAATTACTTTATTGTTTATGCTTTTGCTTGTTGGGTTCCAAATGAACGCACAATCTGTAGTTATAAATGAGATAATAACCTCTAACGCAGCAGTGATTACTGATGACGATGGAAGTTATGAAGATTGGGTTGAATTGTATAATACATCAGCAAACCCAATAAATTTGGCAGGTTATGGATTGACAGACTTAGCTTCAAATCCTTACCTATGGGTTTTTCCAGAATATTGGATGGAACCAGGAGAGCATTTATTAATTTGGTGTTCGGATAAGAACAGAACCGATATTAATTTTCCATTGCATACTAATTTTAAAATCAGTTCTGGCGGAGAATCTATAACATTAACTGATAACAATGGTGTTACTGTAGATAGCTATCCTGCAGTAATTATTCCTCAAAACTACACTTATGGAAGACAAACAGATGGTTCGCCAACGTTAGTTATTTTCCCAGAACCAACACCAGGTGAAAGCAATACCACTCAAGGATTTTCAGAAGTATTAACAGCACCAACATTATCTGTTGCTGGTGGTTTTTATACAGCGGGTTTTCCTCTGACAATTTCGCATACTGATCCAGCGGTTACAATTGTTTACACAACTGACGGTTCTGATCCAGAGCTTTCTAACTTGGCTGGAACTACTTATAACTACAAAAACCAATATGTAGAATTAGTAGGTCAAACTTCTGGAGCAATGTTGCAGAATCAATACCAAACTAATACATATACGACACCTTTGAATATTGTTGATAGAACATCGCAAGCAAATGATGTTTCAGCTATGTCGTCAACGTTTCAAAATGTTCCAAATTATATTCCAGATTATAATGTGGCAAAAGGAACTGTGGTTCGCGCAAGAGCTTTTAAAACTAACGCAATGCCAAGTCCGATTGTAACAAAAACGTATTTCGTTTCTCCACAAGGAAGCGCAATGTTTTCATTGCCAGTTGTTTCGCTTAGTGTAACAGAATCAAAGTTTTTTGATTATGAAGATGGAATTTATGTAGCAGGAAAAGATTTTGACGATTGGCGTGCTGCTAATCCAACAGAAGATGCAGATGTAAATAATATTAATGAAGAGAATGCTAATGCTAACTACTTAAGATCAGGCGATGCTACTGAACAATCAGGAAATATCAATTATTTTGTGAACGGTAACGAAGTGTTAAATCAAAATTTAGGTATTCGTATCAACGGAGGAAACTCAAGAGGAATTGCTAGTAAATCACTAAGATTATATGCTCGTTCAGAGTTTGGTGATGATACATTTAGCTATCCTTTCTTTGCTAGCGAAACTTACAATAGCTATAAAAGATTAGTGTTGAGAAACTCAGGACAAGATTTCTATAGCACTATGTTTAGAGATGGAATCGGACATACGCTAATTAATGGAATGAATACCGAAACTAGAGCTTATCAACCATCAATTGTTTTCCTTAATGGAGAATATTGGGGAATTTTAAACATCAGAGAGCGTTATGACCGTCATTTCTTTGAGCGTAAATATGGAATAGTAGAAGGACAGTTAGATTATTTAAAAGATGATTTAACTCCAGACGAAGGTGATACAGTTCATTATGAAGCAATGGCAACTTATTTAGAGAATAATTCTTTAGTAAATCAGGCAAGTTATGATTATATCGCTACACAATTAGATCCAGAAAATTTCAGAGATTATTTTATTGCAAATATTTATGAGCAAAACACCGATTGGCCAGGTTGGAATACCGTTTTTTGGAGAAAAAGAACGGCAGCTTATGAGCCAGCAGCACCTTTTGGACAAGACGGAAGATGGAGAACTGCTATCAACGATTTAGATGACGGTACAGGAAATTATCCCGAAGGAAGTAATCATAATACTCTTGCTTTTGCAACAGCAACAGGAATTTTTGATTATCCAAATCCAGAGTGGTCAACCTTAATTTTAAGAAAACTACTTGAAAACAATGAGTTTAAGTTGAATTTTATCAACCGTTTTGCAGATGCATTAAATACGTATTTTCATACTACGAGAGTTTTGGATAAAATAAATGCTTTCAAAACAACTTTAGAACCAGAAATGGGAGAACATTATGATAGATGGGATAACTTTTTTGACTTAGATTCTTGGGATGAATATAGCATTCAGCAAATGAGAGATTTTGCGACTGAAAGACCAGATAATCAAAGAAATCATATCCGTACAAAATTTGGAATTAGTGGTGATATCAATGCTACTTTAAATGTAAGCGATGCTACTCATGGTTTTGTAAAAATCAATACTATCGAAATCAATTCAACAACTCCAGGTGTAGCAGAAAATCCTTATCCTTGGACAGGAATTTATTTCCAAAATATTCCAGTTACATTAAAAGCAGTAGCGCTACCAGGATTTGTATTCAGTCATTGGAGTGGCGATTCAAATAGCACAGAAGCTGAAATCACCATCACTACAACTTCAAATTTTAGTGTAACGGCTAACTTTGTTCCAGACGCTCCAAGTGAAGTCGAAGTACCAATTTACTTCTGGATTTTTGATAGTACGGTAACAAATGATACACCATTAACAGCTTTAAATTCAAGCTTTGAAGTTCCGGCAGAAGGTGTTTTACAATATGAATCGTGTTTGATTGGATATCCTTTTGATGCTGCTAGTCCAAATTGGAGAAAAGCATCTATGGAAAGAAGAAATAGCCCAACCGACATTAACTATATCCCAGAAGCTAACAGTAATATTCCTTTTGCAACATCTAATATGAGAGGTTTACAAATCAAACAACCTTTCCAAAACGGAACAAATGAGAACGCAATGATTTTCAATGTTTCAACTGTAAATTACAAAGACATTAAGTTTGCTTTTGCAGCTAAAAACGAATTGGCTGCAGATGCTATCACAGTTGAATATTCAACAGCGTCAGGTTCGCCAAGTTGGATATCATCGGGTTCGTATCCTTTAACTGCGGCTTACCAATTATTCAATGTAGATTTGTCTGCTGTTGCTGAAGCTGAAAACAATGTTGATTTCAAAGTTAGATTACGTTTCACAGGAACAAATATGACAGAAGATTTAGGAAACAGAGTTACATTTAATAATGTAAGTGTTAAAGGTGTTTCGTTAAATTTAGGAGTAAATGAAAACACAAAACTTAATTTCAAAGTTTTCCCAAATCCAGTTGCTGATATTTTAAATATTGTTCACCAATATGATTCAGTAGATTATAAATTATTCGCTATTGATGGAAAATTGATACAATCTGGTTCATTAGTAAATCCTGAAATCAACGTGAATGGATTACAACCAGGAATTTATATGGTTCAATTTACAACTGATGGAAAATCAGAAGTTAAGAAGTTTATTAAAAAGTAATTTTATTTTAAATTATATAAAAAGGAGGTCATTGACCTCCTTTTTCATTTAGTCGAGAATATAGGAAAGTTACCGATGATTTTCTTTAATAGTTATTTAATAACGTAATTTTGTTTATTGAGCAAAACATAGTAGATTATGAAGAAAAACTTACTTCCTTTTTTGGTGTTTTTATTTTTTTTAGGCACCAAACTGACTTACAGTCAAGATTTAGTTATTAATGAAGTTCTGTCGTCCAATTCGCTAGTAAATACCGATGAAGACGGCGAATATCAAGATTGGGTTGAGTTGTATAACAATAGTGCAAATCCAATAAATTTGAACGGTTATGGACTTACAGATTCCTCAGTTGTACCATTCAAATGGGTTTTTCCAAACGTCACTATAAATCCGGGAAGTTATCTTTTAATTTATTGTTCTGATAAAAACAGAACCAATCCTGCCAATCCATTGCATGCTAATTTTAAAATTAGTGCTGGTGGAGAAATGATTACTTTAACAGATGCTTTTTCAGTAACTGTAGATTCAGCTCCAGCTTCGCCAATGCAAAGTGATGAATCATTCGGAAGAATACCAAACGGAACCGGAAATTTCACGCTAATTCAAACGCCAACTCCAAATGCTTTGAATGAAAATGGAACACCAATAACAACTTTAAGTAGTCCAATATTTTCGCATAATTCAGGATTTTATACAGCATCATTCGATTTAACGATTACATCTAACAATCAAGATGCAACGATAATTTACACCTTAGACGGTTCTGAACCTGATGAAAATAATTTATTGGGAACAACTTATACCTATAAAAATCAATATCCAAGATTGCCAGGTCAAGCTTTTGGAACACTTTTAAATAATTCCTATCAAACTGCAGAATATTCAACGCCAATAACAATAGTAGATCGTTCGACTGAACCTAATAAAGTTTCGGCAATTTCAACAACCTATGATTTTGCACCAACCTATTTTCCAAACGGACCAATTTTTAAAGGAACAGTGGTTAGAGCAAAAGCCGTAAAAGCAGGTGCAATTTCGAGTTCAATTGTTACCAGAAATTATTTTATTACACCATCGGGAAGTAGCGAATTTTCACTTCCGATAGTTTCGATAAGTACCAATGAAGACCGTTTTTTTGAATACAATAACGGAATTCATGTGGCAGGAAAAGACTTTGATGATTGGCGAACAGCAAATCCAACCGAAGTTCCCGATTATGAAATTGGAAACTTTGCTCGAAAAGGAAGTCCAGCCGAAAGAGTAGCCAATTTGAGCTATTTTGTAAACGGAAACGAAGTAATCAATAACAATGTTGGTGTTAGAATTCGCGGAAATTATTCGCGCGTTTATCCAAGTAAAGCGTTCAATATTTACTCACGTTCCGAGTTAGGAAATGCTTCATTGAATTATCCATTATTTCCTGATCAAACCGATGATAGTTACACCCGAATTTCGATAAAAAGTTCTTCTGGCGATCAATATCAGACCTTGTTTCGCGATCCATTAAATCACGAATTGATAAAAGGAATGCGTGTCGTTACCGAAGCATATCAACCTGTGTTAACCTTCATCAATGGCGAATATTGGGGAATTCAAAGTATGCGCGAAAAATTAGACGACAAGTTTTTCAAAAGAGAATTCAATATCGATGAAAATGATATAGAAGTTCTTGAAAATGATGGTATTGTAGAAGAAGGCGATGATGACCATTATTTAGCAATGATAGATTATGTAGAAAATAATTCTCTAGCGACTGATACAAATTTCGATTACATCAAAACCCAATTAGATCCAGAAAATTTTCAAGATTATTTTATCTCAAATATTTTTCTACAAAATGTAGATTGGCCAGGAAATAACATCATTTATTGGAGAAAAAACACTCCAACTTATGAGCCAACTGCGCCTTATGGTCATGACGGAAGATGGCGTTGGGCAGTTCACGACATGGATTCTACTTTTGGTATTAGTGGCGGAAGCAATAACTTAAATTCTTTAGAAATTGCTACTGCAGCTGGAGGAACAAGTTGGCCAAACCCAGATTGGTCAACCTTATTATTACGAAAATTATTAGAAAACGATAGTTTCAAAGTAGATTTTATCAATCGTTTTGCTGATATGATGAATTCCTATTTTCATTCGGCTAGAGTTGTTGCCAAAATTAATTCGATGAAATCGGTTTTACAACCCGAAATGAGTGACCATATTTTTAGATGGAAAGCACCTGAAGATTTTGGAGATTGGAATTATTTTTTAAACAGAGAAATTCAATTTGCCAACGAAAGACCAGATTTTCAACGCCAACATATTAGAACAAAATTTGGAATTACCAACGATATCAATGCGACTATCGATGTTTCCAATGAAGCACACGGTTATGTAAAAATGAATACAATCGATATTCTTTCTACAACACCAGGAATAAATCCTAGTCCATATCCGTGGACAGGAATTTACTTTGCAGATGTTCCAGTAAAATTGAAAGCAATTGCCAATGTTGGTTATGTTTTCAGTCATTGGGAAGGTTTTTCTAATAGCACTGATGAAGAAATTACAGTAACCACAAATCAAAGTTTTGATATTACTGCTGTGTTTATTCCAGAAGGTTTTGCGGTTGAGGTTCAAGAGCCAATTTATTTTTGGATGATGAATTCGGCGTTGCCAAATGATGCGCCAATCGTAACAATCAATTCGACTTTTGAAGTAATTCAAAATGCAACTTTGGACTATAAATCATGTCTTGAAGGTTATCCGTTTGATAGTTTACACCCAAATTGGAGAAAAGCATCAATGGAAAGAAGAAACAGTCCAACGGATATAAATTACATTCCTGAAGCTAACGGAAATATAGCTTTTGCTTCTTCCAATATGCGTGGAATTCAGGTGAAACAGCCGTTCCAAAGTAACGGTTTAGAAAACGAAATGCACTTTAATTTTTCGACTACAGGTTATAAAAATATAGTTTTCGGATTTGCTGCAAAAAATGAAAATGCCGCCGATGCCATTGTGGTTGATTACTCGATTGATGCTGGAACGCCAAATTGGATAACAACTGGTTTAGTAGCAACATCATTGCCATTAACTTCGGCATATCAATTGTTTGAAGTAGATTTTTCTTCAATAATTACCGCAAATAACAATCCAAATTTCAAAGTAAGATTGCGATTTACAGGAGCAAATATGACGGTTGATAATGGCGATAGAGTTACGTTTAATAATTTCTCTGTCAAAGGAGTTTTGTTACCATTACAATATCCAACACCAAATGTATTTACAGTTGGACAAACAATAACAAATTTAGTTCCAAC
>DAOLYL010000042.1:0-3599 GCA_035425765.1 Flavobacterium sp.
GGTTTTTAGCAAGCGCTTATGGGCAATATTTTGCTGGATTATTAGGAGCAAACATTGCCGAAGCTTCCGAAAATGCAACCAATTTAGAAAAACTAAATACCTATGCTGATGGCTATGAGCAATTGGCTATTTATGCTTTAATTGCTGGAGTTGTACTAATTATAATATCACCATTGGTCAAAAAACTGATGCAAGATGTAAGATAGCCGACATTTATTTTGGCATTCTTTTTGTTATATTTGAAAAAAAATTATTCACGATGAAAAAAATATTTTTAACGTTATTCCTAGTTTTAGGATCATTTACAATACAAGCACAAGAGTTGACATGGGAAACCGATGTTAACAAAGCTATGGAAGTTTCTAAAAAATCTAAAAAACCAATGCTGATGTTTTTTACAGGAAGTGATTGGTGCGGTTGGTGTATTCGTCTTCAAAAAGAAGTTTTAAAAACTCCAGAATTTGCTGCTTGGGCAAAAGAAAATGTAGTTTTGGTTGAACTTGATTTTCCAAGAAAATCTAATCAAACACTTGAAATCAAAAAGCAAAATATGGAATTGCAGCAATTATTTGCTGTTCGTGGTTATCCTACAGTTTGGTTTGCAAATGTGACTAAAAAAGACGGAAAATTAAATTTCGAACAACTTGGAAGCACAGGTTATGTTGCTGGTGGTCCAAGTGCTTGGTTAGCTGGTGCTGAAAAAATATTAGCTAATAAAAAGTCATAATTCAATTCGTCAGTTCGAGTTTTTTCTAAAAAAACCGATAACTAAAATCTATAAAATCCTTTTTCATGCGTGTTGTGAAAAAGGATTTTTTCTTTTCTACAAGTTGCTTCCCAAAGCTTACTATAACTTTTAAAATTTGAACCATCAGCAACAATAACTTTTGGTTTGTATAATTGTAAAACTCTTTCCAAATTGAATTTTGGCGATTCAATAATTAATAGAATGTCAGGACTTATTTTAGGGATATAAACGGATGAACTATCAATAACCAAAACCTTTTTATTGTTGATGTAAAAGAGATTTTCTAAGGTTTTCTTTTCTTTAATTTTACAAAAATTGCCAACTAAATAGGATTGGACTGCAACGTTTTTTTGCACATTTTCTAAAATACTATCATTGGAATAAACAATCACATTTTCTCCAATTCGTTCAGTAATAATTGTGTTTTTTCTACTGTTAAAAACAATTCCTTCCTTTGTTGATTGGGTTTCGTTTTTTTGAAAAATAAAAATAAATTGCAATATGAACAAACTCGTAAAGCCAAATGATAATCGGTAGAAAGTTGGTTTTTTTAACCATAAAATCCAACCGATAATGACTAAATACGAAGCCCAAAGCATTTGTTCTGAAAAAGAAATATTTTGAATGATAAAATCTTCAAACGAAGCAACCCAATGAATGATATAATTCAATAGCCAAATTGTCCATTCCAATGGTTTTGAAATCAATAATGGGATGAAACCAAAGAATGCAAAGAGTAAAGCAATTACTCCAATTGCCATAATTACTCCAAGTAATGGAAGAATTAACAAATTGGTCACAAAAAACAATCCAGGAAATTGATGGAAGTAGAAAATACTCAACGGCATAGCTCCAATTTGTGCCGAGGTTGACATGGCGGTTATTCCCCAAAAATATTTCAAAACTCGATTTTTTGGCTCCCAAATTCTGTCATATAAAGGTTGAACCCAAATTATAAAAAATAAAGCCAAATAACTTAATTGAAAACCAACATCATGGATAAACGAAGGATTTACTAACAGAATTAAAAACATAGAGACCAATAAAGTATGATATATATTTACTGTTCTTCTGATGTTGTTACCAATGGCTAAAAACGAAAACATAGTCACCGAACGAACTACAGAAGGAGATAATCCAGCTAAAATTGCAAATGCCCAAAGCGACAGAAGAATTATGGCTAATTTGGAGAAATTTCCTTTTCTTGAATTAGGAATTGGTTTTAAAAGTAAGTTTATAAATCCCAAAATAAAACCAACATGTAATCCAGAAACAGATAGAATATGAACAGCGCCAGCATATTGATAATCTTTTAAAATATCAGGTGAAATATCTTGTTGTTGTCCTAGAAGTAATGCAATAAATACGGTTAGTTCATTCTTTGGTAATGATGATTTTTCAAAAACTGAAATAATTTGTTCTCTATAATTTGAAAAAAATGACCAAACGGATTTTTCATAACCAATTACTTTGAGCATTTCTGGTTTTGCATAGATTTGAGCATAAATCTCCTGATTTTCTAGATACTTTCCATAATCAAATTGGTTGGGATTGAAAGAAGATTTATTTTTGTAAAAAGAACCTTTAACCTTGAGCAAACTTCCTGTTTTTAGGAGTTTAAAATTTTCGGTGATTGAAATATTTAAAATAGCTTTTCCATAACTTTCTTTGTTTCCAATAGATTTTAATTTTACAACATATCGAATATTTTTTCTAGTATTTTTAAGTTTTTCGACCAGTAAAACGTTTGCAATTTGTGGTTCATCATAATCTGTGATTTGATGAATATAATGGTTTAGATTGAAAGTTTGTTTATGAATTGTAGCAGTAGTTACTCCCAAACCGATTGAAGTTATAAAGGTAAAAACACCAAAAAATGTTTGAAATGCAACTGTGTTTTTTTTAATTAAGTGTAATCCGATTAAAATAAATAATCCAACAAGAAGTACTACAAAACTAGTTAGCATACCTATTTTTAGCATTGGAAAAAGTAAAATGCCTAAAATAAATCCAATAGTAATTTTTGTTAATGGAAACTGTAAGATTTTCATTTAACTAAATTACAATAAATTTTTTATCTTACAAGATAGTTATTCTAAAACTCTGTTTATTTGTGCGAAAGTCCTTTTATAGTAGGATTCGTTAGTTGATGAAATAATAACACCTAAGCTAGTTGAAGAATGTATAAACTTGATTTCATCACCATTGATTTCTGTAATCATTCCTACGTGTGAAATTCGGCTTCCACCAAAGGTTTTAAAGAAAATTAAGTCGCCTTTTTTAGCATTATTAGAATCGATTTCTCTTCCAATCTGTGCCATTTCGTGGGATGAACGCGGAAGAGTAATATTAAATTTTTTAAATGTAGAAAACATTAAGCCAGAACAGTCAAAACCTTCTTCTGTAGTTCCACCACTTCTATATCTTGTGCCTAAATTTTCTGAAGCATTGTGAATTAATTGCTCTGCAAAATAATTAGTTTCATCGTTTTCAATTATAATGTCGTCAGCATTTTTTGTATTAATAATTGGTTCAGTTTCTTTTTTTCTAGCTTCCTTTTTCTTAACTCTTTTTGGCTCTACAGTATTTTTTTTGGGAGTAGTTGTTACGATTGATTTTTCGTTGTTTGGTAATGAATAAACACCTTTTTTTACGGCTAATTCCTTAGAAGTAATAATCGTTTTTGACTGAGAATAACCAAGGTTAGTCAGAGTCAAGAGAAGTAAAAAAACGAATATGTTTATGCTTTTTTTCAAATGAAATGGGTGAAATGCAAATTTAGGTATAAAATCTATAACCCAAAAAACTATACCAATTCTTTAACAATTAATTGGGCTGTTTTTTGACTTGC
>DAOLYL010000042.1:3699-14902 GCA_035425765.1 Flavobacterium sp.
ACAACTTCTGGAACTTTAAACAATGCCGTTTCTAATGTTGCTGTGCCTGATGTAACTAATGCTGCGGTTGAAATGCTTAACAAATCATACGTTTTATTTGATACAAATTTTACATTTTGGGTAGTTAAAAATTGCTGATAAAATTCAAATTCTTGACTTGGAGCACCAGCAATAACAAATTGATAGTCAGTAAAATCATTTACAACGCTTAACATAACCGAAAGCATTTTTGAAATCTCTTGTTTTCTACTTCCAGGAAGAATCGCGATGATTGGTTTTTCATCAAGATTGTTTTCTTTTCTGAATTGAACTTCGTTGGTTTTTTTTCTATTGTGAATGGCATCAATCAATGGATGTCCAACAAAATCAACAGGAAAATCATGTTTTACTTCAAAAAAATCTTTTTCAAATGGAAGAATAACAAAGAGTTTGTCAAAATCACGTTTGACTGCCTTGATACGATTTTCTTTCCAAGCCCAAATTTGTGGAGCAATATAATAATGAGTTTTTATTCCTTTTTGTTTTGCCCATTTCGCAATTCGCATATTAAAACCTGGATAATCAATAAAAATAATTACATCAGGATTAAATTTTTCGATGTCTTTTTTGCAAAATGTAATATTATTTAAGATGGTTTTTAAATTCATTACTACTTCGGCAAAACCCATAAATGCTAATGATCTATAGTGTTTTACTAAAGTTCCGCCAACTTCTTGCATCAAATCTCCACCCCAAAATCGAATGTCAGCTTTTGAATCTTCCTGATACAAAGCACGCATTAAATTAGAACCGTGTAAATCGCCTGAAGCTTCTCCAGCAATGATGTAATATTTCATTTTTATTGGTTTAAAATCAAAAATCCCATGTATTCAATTGTTGAATTGCGTGATGTGCTGTCATATCAAACTGAACAGGAACTACCGAAATATATCCATTAGCTAAAGCAAATTCATCTGTGTCTTCACCTTTATCTTGGTTTACAAATTCGCCAGTTAGCCAATAATAATCTTTGCCATAAGGAGTTTTGCGTTTATCAAATTTTTCCATCCAAATAGCTTTCGCTTGACGGCAAATTTTAATTCCTTTAATTTCTTCTAGTTTCAGTTTAGGGAAATTAACGTTTAAAACCGTTCCATCTGGCAGTTTGTTGGCTAAAACTTGTTCTGCAATTTTTTTTATATATGGTTTTGTAGCTTCAAAATCAGCATTCCAATTAAAATCAGCTAATGAAAACCCAATTGCAGGAATTCCTTCAATTCCAGCTTCAACCGCAGCACTCATCGTTCCAGAATAAATTACATTGATGGACGAATTTGAACCATGATTAATTCCTGAAACACATAAGTCAGGTTTCTGTTTTAAAATTTCGTGTACAGCTAGTTTTACGCAATCAACAGGTGTTCCTGAACAATTATATTCAGTTATTGTTGCATTTTCTTTTGAAACTTTATTGAGATATAAGGTATTGTTTACCGTTATTGCATGTCCCATTCCGCTTTGTGGACTGTCTGGTGCAACAACAACAACGTCACCAATTTCAGCCATAACATCAATCAGAGTTCTAATTCCTGGTGCAGTAATTCCGTCATCATTAGTAACGAGAATCAGTGGTTTTTTGTTCATTTATCTAAATTCAATTAAGGCAAAATTAACCATTTTTAAGGTTAAAATGAGTAACATTTTTTTTAACTTTGGACAAATATGCATAAAGTAGTAATCTGCTTTAACAAAAAATTAGCTGTTCCAAAAAATCTTGGCATAGTTTTTTATGTAATTTAGACAAAAATTAATGAATGTTATTTTCCAATTTATGAAAAGAAATTATAAAGTTCTCTTGGTAGTTGCCCTACTGTCAGTTGCCTTATGGAGTTTTATTCCAAAAGAGAAATCGTCCGATCCTGAGAAAGATAAATTATTAATAGAATTGTTGGCTTTTGTCATTGAAAAAGGTCATTACAGTCCATCGGCTATTGACGATACTTTTTCTAAAGGAGTTTATAAAGATTATTTAGAAGCTTTAGATCCATCAAAACGTTTCTTTTTGCAATCAGATATGGATGAATTTGCAAAATATGAAACTAAAATTGACGATCAAATTAACAATAAAGAGTTGACCTTTTTTGATTTAACTTATTCAAGATTACTTCAAAGAATGGAGGAAAGCAAAGCTTATTATCAAGAACCACTTGCTAAACCTTTTGACTATAAAAAAGATGAAAGCATCAGCACTGATTATGAAAAATTGCCTTATGCGAAATCAAAAAATGAATTAAAAGAAAGATGGCGTTTGCAAGTGAAGCTTTCTACATTGTCTTCATTGGTTGAAAAACAAAAACTAGAAGAAGATAAAGTTAAAGACAAAGAATTGGCTAAAAAAGAAGCGCCAAAAACATACGTTCAACTTGAAAAAGAAACTCGCGAAAGTGCTTTAAAATCATTAAATGATAATTTTAGTTTCATTAAAGATTTAGAGAGAGAAGATTGGTTTTCAATCTATGTAAATGCAATTGCTTCTCGTTTTGATCCACATACTTCTTATTTTGCTCCAAATGAAAAAGAGAAATTTGATGTTAGTATGAGTGGAAAGTTAGAAGGAATTGGTGCTCGACTTCAAAAGGAAAATGATTTCACTAAAATTACTGAGTTAATTTCTGGTGGACCAGCATGGAGAGGAAAGCAATTAGAAGCTGGAGATTTAATTTTAAAAGTTGCTCAAGCAGAAGGCGAAGCAGTTGATGTGGTTGGAATGCGTTTGGACGATGTAGTTAAAAAAATAAAAGGACCAAAAGGAACACTAGTAAAACTTACAGTTAAAAAACCTGATGGAACAATAAAAGTAATTACCATCACTAGAGATGAAGTGGAGATTGAAGAAACGTATGTAAAATCAAGCGTTGTTACTATTGACGGGAATAAATATGGAGTTATTTATTTGCCAAAATTCTATATCGATTTTGAAAATAAAGATGCTCGTGATGCTGGAAAAGATGTTGCCCAAGAAGTGGAAAGATTAAAGGCAGAAGGTGTTCAAGGAATCGTTATGGATGTTAGAGATAACGGTGGAGGTTCATTGAGAACAGTTGTTGATATTGCTGGATTATTTATTGAGCAAGGACCAATTGTACAAATTAAATCAGCAGCTGGGAAAAAAGAAGTTCTTTATGATAGAGATGCAAGAGTGCAATGGGATGGACCATTAGTTGTTATGATTAATGAATTTTCAGCTTCGGCATCAGAGATTTTAGCAGCGGCAATTCAAGATTATAAACGTGGTGTTGTTGTTGGCAGCAAACAATCATATGGAAAAGGAACAGTGCAAAATGTGATTGATTTAAATCAGTTTGTGCGTGGAAGTACTTATGGTGATTTAGGTGCGTTAAAAACAACAGTTCAAAAATTTTATAGAATTAATGGTGGTTCTACTCAGCGTGAAGGAGTGAAAAGTGACATCGTTATGCCAGACAAATATGCCTATTTAAAAATGGGTGAAAAAGATGTTGAAAATGCAATGGCTTGGGATAAAATTGATGCTACGGAATATAAAACTTGGGATAAACAAAGTAATTTTGATTTAGCAATTGCACAAAGTAAAGCTAGACTGCAAAATAACACACAGATGCAATTGATTGAAGATAATGCAAAATGGTTGGATCAACGTAATAATGAAAATGTTTACAGTCTTCAAATAGATAAATTCAAAGCAGAACAAAAAGCATTAGACGAAAAGAATAAAAAATATAAGCCAATAACTGATTATAAAAATTCACTTTTGTTTGCATCATTACCTTATGAAAATGAGAAAGTAAAAGACGATTCGGTTCTTAAGGAAAAAAGAGATAGATGGCACGAAAGTTTATCAAAAGATTTATATATAGAAGAAGCATTACATATTTTAAACGATATGAAATTTGGTAAACAAAAAGAGTTGTCAAATAAAGTTGTTAGTAAAGAAAAAGCAGTTAAGTCATAATTGTTTTAAAGTTGTAAATAAAAAAAAGCCACTCGATTTTGAGTGGCTTTTTTGTTATCTTAACTTGTTTAATTTCTTTTCGTCTTTACTTATATCTTCTTCAAGTTCTTTAATTTTCAATTGTTGTTTGCTGATTTTTACATTTTCTTCTTCAATTTCAACAGGTGAAAGTTTTCCTTTTGCTCTATTTTTCGAAAACTTGACTTGCATTTTATCTAAATCTTTGATTGCTTTTTCTCTTTTGGACTTAACTTTAAGTAGCGATTTTTCGGTTGAAGCAATTTTTTTCTGTTCTCTTTCAAATTGTTTTTGCTCTTTTTCTAGCTTTTTTTGTTCCTTCTCAAGTTTCTTTTGCTCTTTTTCTTGTTGTTTTTGAGCTTTTTCTTGTTGTTGTTTTTCTTTTAAAGCTTGCTTGTCTTCTTTCAATTGTTGTTCTAATCTTGATTTTTCATCAGCTTTTTGCTTTTCAATTTTTGCCATTTCTACTTTAACTGAATCAACTACCGTTTGTGGTTGAACCTCTTGCGCATTAATGTTTTGGAAACACGCTATCAGAATTGCTGAGAGTACTAATTTTAGTTTCATTTTTTTATTTTTAATTATTTTAAACAATATCTTTGATAGAACAAAAACTGTTCCAAAAGACGAATTTTCTTAAAATAAAGTTATGAAAAAAAATTTAATTCTTCGCATGATTTTTATATTATATAGTGTTTTGCTATTTTCATGTAAAGAGAATATTGTAGAAAAGACTAAAAATGAAGTGATTATACGGGAAAAAAGTGAGCAATTAGTCTCCGCTAATTTTGATTATTTGCCAAAACCCAATACAAATCAAATTGTTGTTCATCAAAATTACACACTTTCATATAATGAAGAATATGAACAAGCTGAATGGGTTGCCTATACTCTAAAGAAAGAAAATTTAAAAGGGAACAACTTTGATAGACCTTTTTTTATTCAAGATAAAAAAGTAAAAACGGGTTCGTCAGATTGGAGGAATTATAAAAATTCAGGTTATGATAAAGGACATCTTTGTCCAGCTGGCGATATGAAATTTTCTAAAAATGCGTTTGATGAAACTTTTTTAACGTCAAATATTTCTCCTCAAAAACACGATTTTAACGATGGTGTTTGGAATAGATTGGAACAAAAAGTTAGATTTTGGGCATCTAAATACGGTAAAGTTTATGTAATTACAGGTGGAGTTTTAAATGATATTCAAAAAACCATTGGAAGAGAAGGAGTTGCAGTTCCGGAATATTTTTATAAAATCATTGCTACAAATACTAATGGAAAAATTAAGATGATTGGATTTTTAATTCCTCATCTAGATAGTGATGTTGGATTATACAATTTTGTTACTTCTGTTGATGAAATTGAGAAAATGACAAAAATTGATTTCTTTCCAAAGTTAGATGATAAGGTTGAAAACCAATTAGAAAAAAGTAATGATTATAAGGATTGGAGTTTTAATTAACTACCATTCATTTACTTTATTAGCATCCATTTTTAGGAAAATAAAGAGCAAAACAGTAAATCCCCAAAGTCCTGAACCACCATAAGAAAAGAAAGGTAATGGCACACCAATAGTTGGAAAAACCCCAACAACCATTGCTGTATTTACAAAGAAGTGAATAAATAAAATCCCTGCTACACAATAACCATAGACTCGACTGAACTTTGTTTTCTGCCTTTCGGCCAAATATATAATTCTAATAATCAAGCCAATAAAAAGCCCAATTACCACTATTGAACCAAGAAAACCCCATTCTTCACCAACGGTTGTAAAAATATAATCCGTGTGTTGCTCTGGTACGAAACCACCTTTGGTTTGTGTTCCTTCTAGATAACCTTTTCCAAACCAACCACCAGAACCAATGGCAATTTCAGATTGATTGGTGTTATAACCAACATCTTTTAAATCAACTTCTTTTCCTAATAAAATATTAAAACGATCACGATGGTGTTGTTTAAATACATTATCAAAAACGTAATCGACAGAGAACACAAATCCAGAAACTAGCACAAAAATTATTGTGCTTAATATCCAGTTTCTGTCAATTAATCGGCTTCTGTAATAAACAAAAAGAATTACGGCAAGCGCTATAAAAATGATTACTAATGGTTCTAGTAGAAGTGCCAACATAAAAAGAAGTATGGCAATAAATCCTGTCCAAACATACCAAGCTGGTAAACCTTCACGATAAAGTACAATGATGAAAATTGAGAATATCAAAGCACTTCCTGGATCGGGTTGAGGTAAAATGAGAAGTATTGGCAAAAATATTATGATTAATGCTTGTACTTGACGGTTAAAATCTTTTAAGTTTACCTGAACATCACTTAGATATTTTGCAATCGCTAAAGCCGTTGCAGCTTTGGCAAATTCTGAAGGTTGTAATGTAAAACTACCAATAGCATACCAACATCGTTGACCAGCGATTGTTTTTCCAAAAAGAAACAAACCTGCCAAGGATAGGAGAGAAATTGCAAAAATAATGATAGCATACTTTTCAAAAAACTTGGCATCAATTGCTAAAACACTGAAAATAAGTGGAACGGAAAAAAGTATGAACAAAAATTGTTTTCCATATATCTGCGTAACATCAAAAATCGAGGTTTCACCTTCTATCGATGATAATGAAGAGGAATAAATATTCAGCCAACCTAATATCACGAGAATGATATAGATGACAACACTTATCCAGTCTATATTATTTGTTACACTCTGATTTTTCATTTGATAAAAGTTAGTCTACTTTTTGTTCGGTTAGAATTATTTCGTCTTCTTTTTTCATTTCTGCTTTTGGAACGATGATTGGTTTTGGAACGGTCAATGTATCGTTTACAGCTTTTGGAAGATATTTATTGTATTCTGGTAATAAACTTCCTTCTAGCATTCTTTTTTCTAAATCTTTGCGAGTAATTTTTCGATTGATATATTTTTCGATCATTAAAGTAGTGATTGGTCCAGCCCATCTTGCACCCCAATAACCATTTTCAACAAATACTGCTATGGCTATTTTAGGATTGTCTTTTGGTGCAAAAGCAACAAAAAGCGAATGGTCTTGAAGTTTAACTCTTTTACCATTGATTTTTGTATAATTTTCAGCTGTTCCAGTTTTGCCACAAATTTCTATTCCTTCAACGCCTAAACCTCTTGCTGTTCCAAGATTATAAACATCATATAATCCGTTAATTACAGGATCAAAATATTTTCTATCGATAGAAGTAACATGTTTTGTTCTGAATTTTTTATCAATTTGTTCGCCTTTTATTGATTTGATGATATGAGGTGTGTAATAATAACCTCTGTTAGCAACTGTCGCAATCATATTAGCTAACTGGATTGGCGTCATCAATACTTCTCCTTGTCCAATGGAGTTAGAAACGATTGTTTTACTATCCCAATCCCAACCAGGATACATTTTTTTATAGGTTTTTGACGTTGGAACTTTTCCTTTTTTACCTGTTGGCAAATCATATCCCATAAATTGTCCTAATCCAAAACTTTTTAAATGGTTACTCCAAATATCAACTCCATCAGATGCTTTTACATATTTATTAATCGTTTTCATGTATGCACTCGCAAAATAAGTGTTACACGAATTATAGAAACCATTATGTAATTTTGAAACACCAGAATCGTGACATCTCATAAATCGTCCACGCGCATAACTAAAACCATGATGACAAACAAAAGAGGTTTCTTCATCAATAACACCTTCTTGCAAAGCAACTAAACCAGTTAGGATTTTGAATGGTGAACCAGGTGTATATTCTGCTAATAAACCTCTATCGTACAATGGTTTTGCAATGGAATCGTTATAGAGTTTTGTATAGTTTTTTGAGCGTTGTCTTCCAACTAAAATTGCTGGATCATAAGATGGAGCAGTAACCAATGCTAAAATTTCTCCAGTCTTAGGTTCAATAGCAACAATTCCACCACGTTTATTAATCATTAATTGTTCTCCATATGCCTGAAGTTCAGCATCAATCGAAAGATGGATGTCTTTTCCTTGCACGGCAATGGTGTCAAATCTACCTTCTTTATACGAGCCAATTTCTCTGTTGAACTTGTCTTTCTGAATATATTTTACACCTTTTACACCTCTTAAAACTTCTTCGTAATTTTCTTCGACACCTTGTCTTCCAATTAAATCTCCGCTGTTGTAGTATTTATTTTTTTTGATAATACCTTCATTTACTTGCGTTATAAATCCAAAAACATTGGCACCACAATCGACTTGATAATCACGAAGCGAACGCTTTTGAATATAAAAACCTTCAAATTTTCGTTGTTTTTCTTGAAAGGCAGCATATTCTAATTTATTCAATTGAGCTAAGAAAACAGAAGGTAATCTTGGACTGTATACCTTTGCTTTTTCAATTTTTTTGATAAAATCTTCTTTGGTTATAGCTAAAAGTGAACAAAATTCTGTAGTGTCAATTTGTTTTACATCTTTTGGGATAACCATAATGTCATAAGACGGCTGATTGGCAACCATAAGTTTACCAGATCTGTCATAAATATAACCTCTTTCGGGATAGTCATATTTAATTTTGATGGCGTTATTATCTGACTTTAATTTTAGAGTATCATTTATGATTTGCAAATAAAAAAGTCTAATAACAATCAAAATAGTTGCAACGATAATCATTGTTGGAAACAAAACTTTTCTCATCGTTTATTTGGCTTTATGATATAGATAATGATAATACAAGTGATAATCGTAAAAAGAGTACTCAATAGTGTTCTTAAAAAAATATCCCAAAGAAAACTAATCTTGAAAACCTCTAGCACAAATAGCGTAAAATGATGAATAACTACCGCAATTAATATAAATGAAAATCGTTCAGGTGTTAGAACATCATTTAGTTTGACAGTTTGGTATTCATAACTTAATCCAAAAGAAAATTTAAAAATAGATGGTCTAAAATAGGCGAGAACCAAACAAGAAGCAGCATGAACACCGCCAGAATTCCAGAACATATCCATTATTAATCCTAAAAAGAAACTGGCAACAAGCAATCCCATTTTATTTCCATTTACTGGATAAAGAATGATGAATAAAATATAAGGAAACGGATTGATAAAACCGAATAAATCAATGCGATTGAAAATCAAAACCTGTGCTAAAAGCAACAAGATAAAACGGGCAATATTAGTCAATAAAGCACTATTCATTTTTCTTTGTTTTATCTTCTAGTTGGATGATTTCTTCTCTATCTTTATTTTTAATGATATAAACATAACCTAAGTTGGTCATATCGTTAAATAGTTTAATATCAAGTGTGTAGTAATTAGTTTCATCGTCTATATAAACTTTGTCAATAGTTCCAACTCCAATGTTTTCTGGAAAAATATGCGATTGTCCACCAGTTACAATTGTATCGCCTTTGCGAACTCCAGCTAATCTCGGAACATCAATTAATTGAACAAAACCAGTACTTTTCCCGTTCCAAACAAGTGAACCAAAATGATTGGATTTTTTAATCTTAGCATTGATTTTCGATTGAACATTTAAAATACTAATAACGGTAGAGTAGTTTGGCGATGAGTTGTCAATAATTCCAATAATTCCAGCACTATTAATTACACCCATATCTTGTTTTAAGCCAGCTTTTGAACCAGTATTAATGGTTAAGTAGTTTTCAAGAACACTATAGGAGTTGTGAATTACTTTTGAGATGATGACATCATTTTTCTTAACTCCTTTGATGGAGTCAAGTTCAGGCAATTTTGTTGTGTCTTTTTTATTGAAAAGTAATGCTTTTAGTCGGGCATTCTCATTTGCCAATTCATCATTTTGAGATTTAAGATTAAAATACTCATTAACATTATTAACCTTTTGATAAACACCACCAGTCAAAAAATTAGCAGAGCTAATAACTTTACTTTTGTGATATGAATGAGATTGTATAGTTAAACTTAGTGATAAAACCAATAGCAGCAAAAACAGTAATCGATAACTGTTTTTTATCAGGAAACTAAATATTTGCTGCATTTTTAAAAAGTTATAAAATCTCAAATTCCAAATCCCAATAAATGTAATTATTTATTTTAGAATTTGGAATTTAAAGATTGAAATTATTTATTTTATAAGTATACTTCTAAACTTAGGAATATTTTTAAGTGCCATTCCTGTTCCACGAACTACAGCTCTTAATGGATCTTCAGCAATGTAAACTGGTAAATCGGTTTTTTGAGAAATACGTTTATCCAAACCTCTCAACATCGATCCACCACCGGCAAGATAAATACCTGTATTATAAATATCTGCTGCTAATTCAGGTGGCGTTTGTGATAACGTTTCCATGATAGCATCTTCAATACGTTGAATAGATTTATCTAAAGCTTTGGCAATTTCACGATAAGAAACTTCAACTTGTTTTGGTTTTCCAGTCAATAAATCTCGACCTTGAACTGACATATCATCTGGTGGCGTTTCTAAATCATCAGTAGCAGCACCAATTGTAATTTTAATTTTTTCGGCAGTGCTTTCACCAACAAATAAGTTGTGTTGTGTTCTCATGTAATAAACAATATCGTTTGTAAAAACGTCACCAGCAATTTTCACTGATTTGTCACAAACAATTCCGCCTAAAGCGATAACAGCAATTTCAGTTGTTCCACCACCAATATCAACAATCATGTTTCCTTTTGGTTGCATAATATCAATACCAATACCAATAGCAGCAGCCATTGGTTCATGAATTAGGTAAACTTCTTTTCCGTTTACGCGTTCACAACTTTCTTTCACCGCACGCATTTCTACTTCAGTAATTCCAGATGGAATACAAACTACCATGCGCAACGCTGGAGTAAACATTTTTTTCTTTAAAGCTGGAATACTTTTGATGAACATCGAAATCATTTTTTCAGACGCATCAAAATCTGCAATTACGCCATCTTTCAATGGGCGAATTGTCTTTATATTCTCATGGGTTTTACCTTGCATCATGTTGGCTTCTTTACCAACAGCTATAATTTTTCCCGATATTCGATCGCGTGCTACAATTGATGGACTATCAATTACAACTTTGTCATTGTGAATTATCAGTGTGTTGGCTGTACCAAGGTCAATTGCTATATCCTCGGTCATGAAATCAAAAAATCCCATATTGCTTTTAAGGGTTTAAATGTTTATAAAATTTTAACGTACAAAGTTAAACAAATTAATGTTTAAAATGACGTGTTCCTGTAAATACCATTGCAACTTTATTTTC
>DAOLYL010000043.1:0-9249 GCA_035425765.1 Flavobacterium sp.
AAGTATTTATGGTATAAATATCTTCCCAACCGTTCACATAAATTGTGGTTCCGTCCAATGTCATTTTTGTTGGACTATTAAGTCCCGACAAGTATTCGGCTGCTACTTGTGAAAAGGAAAAATTAACCGATAGCAATAGAATAATAGATAAAGTAATTTTCTTCATGTGTTTACATTTTAGTTTTTAATAGATTTGGTGGCATAAAATTTTAAAGCTGAATCATAAAATTTTTGCTCTAGTTCCAAATATACACAAAATATTTTTTGTGAAAAATTATTATCTAATTAGTTAAACAAAAAAACTCTGAAATTAATTCAGAGTTCATTTATTGAGATTTTATTTTCTAAAATATTAGAAAACTTCGCTTTCTTTTAGTTTTTCCATGTTGTTGACCAACTGAAGTTCATCCACAAATTTTTGGATTTTTCCATTCATAACGCCATCCATATCAAAAACGTCCAAACCAACTCTATGATCGGTCACGCGACCTTGTGCATAATTATAGGTACGGATTTTTGCAGAACGATCACCAGAACTTACTTGAGAAGTACGTTTTGTTGCGTCTTCGGCTTGTTTTTTTGCTAATTCTTGCTCGTATAATCTTGAACGTAAAACGATAAATGCTTTATCTTTATTTTTATGTTGCGATTTTTGATCTTGACATTGTGCTACCAAACCTGTTGGAATATGCGTTAATCGAACTGCTGATTTTGTAGTGTTTACCGATTGTCCGCCTGGACCAGATGAACAGAAAAAGTCAACACGAACATCGTTCATATCAATTTGCACATCAAATTCTTCAGCTTCTGGTAAAACCATAACCGTTGCTGCCGATGTATGAACACGACCTTGTGTTTCGGTTTGTGGAACACGTTGAACACGGTGAACTCCAGCTTCAAACTTCAATGTTCCATAAACGTCTTCGCCAGTTACTTCAAAAATTACTTCTTTGAAACCGCCAGATGTTCCTTCGTTCATATCTACAACCGAAGTTCTCCAACCGCGAGCTTCGCAATATTTGGTGTACATTCTAAATAAATCTCCAGCAAAAATGGAAGCTTCGTCGCCACCAGTTCCAGCACGGATTTCCACCATTACATTTTTGGCATCTTCTGGATCTTTTGGTATCAACATAAACTTAATTTCATCTTCCAGTTCTGGCAAACGATCTTTGGCTTCATCCAATTGCATTTTAGCCATTTCTACCATTTCAGCATCCGAACCATCGGTTAGAATTTCGTTGGCTTCGTTGATATTTCCAGTGATGTTGATTAATTCTTCGCGTTTTTCCATCAACGCTTTTAATCCTTTATATTCTTGATTTAATTGCACATAACGTTTTTGATCGGCAATAACATCGGGCTGAATAATCAAATCCGAAATCTCGTCGAAACGTTGTTTTACATATTGTAATCTTTCTAACATTTTAGTGTCTTTCTATTTTTAAGAGTGCAAAAATACAATTTTTTGTTTCAATTTTACACTTCTTAAGGACAGTTTAAGATGTTATTTAAAGTATTTCGAATAATGATTTAGTACTTTTGTAAAAACAGATTATTCATACTGATGATGTATCAAGCAAAAAACTCTCCCAATTCTTCTTTTATTTTTACAAAAAAATTAATTCTAGCTGCTATTTTAGTTAGCTTTCTTTCTGCTTTTTTGGGATTAGCTTTAAAACACATAACCGAACATTATGAAGCTATTTTCTTTTTAAGAGCCGAAAATAACTGGATTTTCTTTCTTGTTTTTCCAATTTTTGGATTGTCGTTAATTTATTTTTTGAGGTATTATTTGTTTAAGAAAAAAAGCAATCAAGGTATTACTGAAATTTTTGCTTGTACTCAATTTAGATCCAAAACTTTACCTATTTATAAAATTCCGTCTCATTTTTTAAATGGACTAATAACTGTTGTTTTTGGCGGTTCTACTGGAATTGAAGTTTCTACCGTTGTTGCAACCGCAGCGATTGGCAATGTTGTTCCTGAGAAAGAAACTATTTTTAAAAAATACAAAACCGAATTAATTTGCACAGGAATTACTGCCGGAATTACCGTTTTATTTGGAAGTCCTATTGCTGGAATTTTGTTTTCTATAGAAGTGATTACAAAAAAACTGAACAAAACGTTCTTTTTGACCAATGGAATTGCCATTGTTATTGCTTCTGCTTTATTGTTATTTTTTGATGAAAAAGCTTTATTTACCGTTGCCTTAACGACTTGGCATTATCATGCTATTCCTTATTTCATTTTACTTGGAGTTTTAGCCGGAGTGAATTCGGTTTATTTGACAAAAACAGTATTATTTTTCAAATCAAAATTCAGCAAGCTAAAAACTCAATTCCATAAAATACTAATTGGTTCTGCTATTTTAAGCGTTGGATTATTGGTTTTACCACAACTATATGGCGATGGTTATCACGCTATCAAAGAGATTTTTGCAAATTCAACTCCAGCGATTACATTAACTTGGTTTGCTACTTTAATTGGAATTATTGTATTGAAACCAATTTTAACTTCGGCAACACTTGCTGCTGGTGGCGATGGCGGTGTTTTTGCCCCAAGTTTGTTTATTGGAGCATTTTTAGGATTATTTGTTGCTAGCATTTTGAATACTTATTTTCACAGCAATGTAATTCCTATTAACTTTATGATTATTGGTATGGCTGCTGTTTTGAGTGCTAGTATTCAAGCACCGTTTACCGCTTTATTTTTGGTTTGCGGAATGATTAATGATTATACTTTGTTTTTTCCAATTTTAATGGTTTCGTTGATTGCTAAATACACTTCTAAAAAGATTTTCCCTTATACGGTTTACAATTATAGTTTGGTCAATTTAAAGTCGTAATTATGCCTATTAAAAAGATAAAAAGAAGCTATAGAAAAACACGCTACATTCTCTACAAAGAAACTTTAATTGATTTTAAAGAACACTTTTGGGCTTTCGTTGGTTCGTTTATAGGAATTGGAATTATTGCTTATTTACAGTCACAAACGTTACCAAAATCAGATGTAATTTATCTTATTGGTTCATTCGGAGCATCGAGCGTTTTGGTTTATGGTGTAATTCAAAGTCCGTTGGCACAACCTCGAAATTTAATTGGTGGACATTTGGTTTCGGCTATTATTGGTGTTACAGTTCAAAAAATAGCACCCGATATTTTATGGATAACTGCACCATTAGCTGTTTCATTATCCATTGTATTAATGCAAATAACCAAAACACTTCATCCGCCAGGCGGAGCAACAGCTTTGATTGCTGTTACGGGTTCTGTAGAACTAAAAAAATTAGGTTATTGGTATGTCGTTTCACCTGTTTTTGTTGGAAGTTTGATTTTACTTATTGTGGCATTATTTTTCAATAATATTACGTCAAACCGACAATATCCTATTCATAAAAAATTTACAGAAATACGAAAAAGAATTCCTTTTTTTCCAAAATATCAAAATCACAAATAAGTTTACTAAATTTACGTTTTCCAAATTCAATCTTATGAAATCAACCATTTTTATATCATTCATAATCTCTGCAATGTGTTTCGTTTCATGTAAAAATGAATCACAAATTGAAGTTTTTGGAATAAAAACTAAGAAAAAATACCTTCAATTAGAAAATGCTAATTGGTTTTTGGGCGAATGGAAAAATACATCACCCGAAATGGACTTTACTGAAAATTGGAAAAAAGAAACAGATAGTTCTTATCGTGCGCAAAGTTTTATAGTTGCTGCCAATGACACTGTCTTTTTTGAACATGTTTTGCTTGAAGAAGCAAACGACAGTTTATTTTATAGAGCTTATGAACGAAAAGAAAAACTATCGCAAGCCGTTTCTTTTTATGCCACAAAAATCGATAGCAATCAAATTATATTTGAAAATCCAAAACATGATTTTCCCACTAAAATTATTTATAAAAAAGTAACTAATGATAGTATTGTAGCGTCAATTTATGGCAAACAAAAAGGAAAATCCGTGAGTGAAACATTTCCAATGAAAAGAAAAAACTAATTATGAAAAAACTAATTTTATCAATGGCCGTTTTGTCATTAATTGCATGTCAAAACAAAGCTGAAAAAAACTTTGACAAACTCGAAAAAATGAATTGGCTTGTTGGCGAATGGGAAAACAAAATGCCCGAAGGTGTTTTAACGGAAACATGGACAAAAACGAATGACAGTACTTTTGCAGGAAAAACACTTTTCATTAATGAAAAAGACACACTTCATTCAGAAGATATTGTGCTTACACAAAAAGGAGAAACGTTACTTTACATTCCAACAGTAAAAGGTCAAAATGACGACAAACCTGTTGAATTCAAAATGACGGAAAGTAAAACCGAAAACGAGTTTGCTTTTGAAAACCCAAAACATGATTATCCTCAAAAGATTGTGTACAAAAAAGTTTCTGACACTAATCTTGTAGCTACGATTTCTGGAAAACAACAAGGAAAACCATCTTCTGAAAGTTTTCCGATGACAAAAAAATAAGTATATTTTTATTAAAAACACTTGTAACCTTGCCTTTCGCAAGGTTTTTTCGTTTATAATTAAAAGTATTTCAGCTGGTTATAATCTTTATTTAAAATAAGTCTAAATAAACTTTGTGTTTTGAAATAGCAGAATTATATTTGCACCATTATTTTTACTAAATCTAAATAAATAATGAAAAAAATATTATTTGCCTCAACTTCCTTGCTTATTTCGGTAGCAGCTTTTTCACAAGAAACAAAAAAAGATACTGTTAACTCACTGAAAGAAGTAGAAATCAGTAATAAGTACAAATACAAAAGAGAAAAAAGTACAACGGTTTCTAAAATGCCTTTAAACAACATTGAAAACCCACAAGTTTACAATACGGTTACAAGCGAATTATTGAAAGAACAAGTTGTTACTAATTTAAATGACGCATTGAAAAATGCAACCGGAATTACAAGACTTTGGGAGTCAACTGGTCGTGGTGGCGATGGTGCTGAATATTACTCAATGCGTGGTTTTTCAGTTCAACCAACGATGATTAATGGTTTGCCGGGAATTAATAACGGAAGCATTGATCCAATTAACGTAGATAATATTGAAGTTATAAAAGGTCCATCGGGAACATTATTTGGAAGTAGTTTGATTTCTTATGGTGGTTTGATTAACATTGTTACCAAAAAACCTTATTCAAGATTTGGTGGAGAAATTAGCTATAATTCAGGAACTTATGGTTTAGATAGAATTACTGCCGATGTAAACATTCCGTTGAATAAAGATGTTTCACTTAGAGTAACTTCTGCACATCAAAGTGAAGATTCATTTCAAGATGCTGGTTTTTCTAAATCATTTTTTGTTGCGCCTTCGTTAAGTTACAAAGTAAACGACAAACTTTCGTTCTTGATTAATACTGAATTTACCAACAGAACTTCAGCAAATGCTCCAATGATTTTCTTGAGCAGATATGCGCCAGTTTCTTTCTTTTCGATGGATGTATTTGAAAAAAATTATAACAATTCATATACGTCAAATGAGTTGACAATGAGCAATCCAACGTTTAATATGCAAGCGCAAATGTTCTACAAATTATCAGAACAATGGACATCTCAAACGGTTTTATCAAGAAGTAGTGCCAAAACTAATGGATATTATCATTATTTATGGGATTCTGCTAATGGAGATGAATTTACTCGATTTATTTCAAAAGCAAATTCTCAAACGCAAGGAACTGATATTCAACAAAATTTTATTGGTGATTTCAAAATTGGAAACCTTAGAAACCGAATGGTTGTTGGTTTTGACTACTTAAATTTAAACCAAAAAAATGGAAACATGGGTTGGTTGCCTTTTGGAACAATTTCATTAGTTAACCAAACGGATATTCATAATGGATTGCCAACTGAATTAACTCAAAACGCAGTAGATACAGTTTTAGAAGGTTCATATACTGGTATTTCAAATTCAGAAAATGAAGTTCTTAGTGTTTATGTTTCTAATGTTTTAAATATTACCGACAAATTATCGGTTATGGCTAGTGTTAGAGGTGATAAATTCATCAACAAAACTGGAGATAGTTTTAGCCAAACAAAGCTTTCACCAAAATTTGGAGCTGTTTATCAAATCATTGAAAATAAAGTATCGGTTTTTGGTAACTATATGAATGGTTTTAAAAATAATGCACCTACACTTCAATTGGACAATACCTATTCCAATTTCAAACCAGAACACGCGAACCAATATGAATTTGGTTTAAAAACAAATTTATACAAAGACATCATCTCTGCAACAATTAGTTATTACAACATTGATGTGAAAGATAAAGTGATGTCTGACGCTACTTTCACAACTTTCCGTCAAGGTGGAGAAGTAAACAGTAACGGTGTTGAAATTAGTTTTACTGCCAATCCAATTAAAGGTTTGAACGTAATTGCAGGTTATAGCTACAATGATAGTGAAGTTACTAGAGATATTCTTGATGACTCTTATGTTGGCTTTAGACCAGAAGAAGCTGGACCAAGAGCTTTGGTTAATCTTTGGGCAAGTTATGCTTTCACACAAGGAAATTTAAAAGGTTTAGGATTTGGATTTGGTGGAAATCATGCAAGCGAATACCAAGTTTTACACAGAAAAAACACTGGAACATTTACTTTACCAGATTATACAATCCTAAATTCTGCATTGAATTACAATACAGATAAATTCAACATCACTTTAAAAGTAAATAATCTTTTAAACGAAAAATACTATTCAGGTTGGTCAACTATCACGCCACAACGCTTGAGAAGTTTGATTGCTGGATTAACTTATAAGTTTTAATTTAGGTTAAAATTTGTTACTTTGTTTGTTTAACAAAACTCCTCATTTGCGTGAGGAGTTTTTATAATTTATAAATGAAAAAAAACGGGTTCAAAAAAGCAATTGGAAAATTACACCTTTGGTTAGGATTATCAACGGGTTTAATCGTATTTATCATTTCTATTACTGGAGCGATTTATGTTTTTCAGGAAGAAATAACGAATAGCATCAGAAAAGAAGCAATTTTTCATAACGAACAAAACATCGCTTCAAAAACACCGCTTTCGCTAAAAGTTTTAGAGAAAAAAGTGGATGCGTTTACCAAAGAAAAATATCCAATACATTGGGTAACCGTTCCTATCGATAAAAGCCGAAGTTATATTTTTTATTACTACGAACACAATCCTGAAGGTTGGAATTTCTACAAAGAATACGTAATTTACAAATCGGTTTATGTCAATCCGTTTACTGGCGAAATCAAAGGTGTTTATGATGAAACCACCGATTTTTTCAACATCATAAAATCCATTCATTTTAGTTTTATGTTGAATACCGAATGGGGAACTTATGTCTGCGGAATTCCAACACTAATTTTCCTTTTCATGTTGATTTCGGGAATAATTCTTTGGTGGCCAAAAAACAAAAAAGCTCGAAAACAACGCTTTTCTTTCGATTGGAAAAAAGTAAAAAGTTGGAAACGTAAAAATTATGACATCCATAATATCTTAGGATTTTATGCTTCATCATTGGCTTTTGTGTCTGCTTTTACTGGATTATTTTATGCTTTCTATTTTATTCAAGTTATTTTATACGTAGTATTTTCGGGCGGAAGCACAACTTATCCTGATTTTTCACATATTAAAACCAAAGCTCCAATCGAAATGCGAAATGAACATACGTTGGACAAAATTGGTAAAAAAGTAGAAGAATTATATCCAGACGCGTTTCAATACAGTTTGGATTTTGGATACGAACATATTGACGATCACGAACATCCAAATTATGATGTTTTTGTGAAACAACTCTCCTATTCGTATCACGTAAATCACAGCTTGATTTTTGATGAAAACTCAGCAGAACTTTTACATGTTCATTCGCATGATGATAAAAACTTGGGCGAAAAAGCCGTTGCTGCCAATTATGATATTCACGTTGGTTCCATCTTTGGTATTTGGAGTAAAGTAATTGCTTTGCTATTAAGCTTAGTTTGTGCTTCACTTCCCGTTACCGGATTTATGATTTGGTATGGCAGACGAAATAAAAAATCAACAAAAAACTCCGATTAATTTCGGAGTTTTTTATTTATCGGCGCGCTTTAAAATAGTCTTCTAGATTATCACAACTGGATAAGTCTTTATAATAATCGGGATAAGCGGATTTAAGTTTAGAGTAATCACTCAAAACATTATCTTTTGCATAATCTTCCATTCTAAGACATAACGCTTTAAACTTAGAAGTCTTTGCATTTTCAAAAGCCAAGTGATAGTATTTTTGAGCAAGATTTGCGTTTCGGTATTCTATTTCATCAACAAAAGACTGATAATCATCATTTTCATAATAATCAGAAGTCGTAGAATAGCGTCGCATCATCCATGAATTTCCATATTCTGTCATACTCAAATAACAATTGGCAACCAAGAAATAATAGTAATCTCGGTTTTTGGTTTTTGGATTATTGGCAATTTTCAAATACTTAATCAAATGTTGCGTAACCGATAATTTTGTAACTACAAATTTTTCTCTATTTGGAATAAAACTTTCGGTGTATTTCAAATCATAAAATGGATTTTGATCAAACGTATAATAATAATCATACTTATCTCTTTCCCAAGAATTATAATTTTCGTCCCAATATTTATTTCCTAACGATTTGAATGTTCTTTCGGCTTCGGCTAATCTATTTTCACGAATGTATTTTGTTCCTAATAAATCGGTTAGGTAATTTTTATCTTTAAGTAATTGACTATAAATCGTTTTACTAAAATCATCGTCTATTTTTGTGTTCAATTTATTGATTACAATTTGCATTTCATTGGCACTGTAAACAAAATCGAGGTAATCAAAATACTCATAAAAATACTTTAAGTTTCCTGAAGTTTTCAATCGATTGCCTTGCCATTCAACAGAATTAGAATAGTAATCACCATAACTGCTTTCCGCTTTTTTATTTCCGTAGGCAATCAACGCCATAGCATCAGGAAGATTATTTCTAAACTCTAATTCTCTGCCTAGCGAAAACAAAAATCTCTCGTCATTTAAGTATTTTAAAATAATTGGTTTGGCTTCTTCTTTAATGATTGCTTTGCCTATTTCTTGATTGGAAATAATGCACAACGCTTTTATTTTTTCAATTTGAGCAAAGACTTTTTCATCGGAAAATTGTTTTTCAAATGTCTTTATTTTATTCAAACAGATTTCATAATCTTTTGTCATAAAAAGCAATTGAATTTGCGCCGCTTTCCAGAGCGAAATGTCTTTAATTTT
>DAOLYL010000043.1:9349-12590 GCA_035425765.1 Flavobacterium sp.
AGCCCAATAGTAGAGATAATCTTTTTTGCCTTGAGCAAAATGTTTTTCAAAAAGTGTATTTATTACATTTTGATTTCCGTTATAATAAGCAGTTCTAATGGTTAGAAAAGCATATTTTCGTTTGAGATAACTACTTTTTTCTTTATCGATTAGTTGTTGTAACTTATTCAAAAACGGAGTAATATCAACTCTTTTGGTTTCGCCTCTTTCCCACGGATCATCGTATTGGAAATTGTTTGCATCTTCACATTTTTTGGCGATGATAAGGTATTGAATGACATTGTTTAATTTATTTTGATATAAATATTGCAGAAATTTATTCTGAGAATTGCTAGTTATATCGGTAAGTTTTAACGTATTCAAACATTCGTTTATATCTTCAACAGGTACTTTTTTCTGAACAAAATTATACCAATCATCAACGTTAGATTCGTATTGATTTTGATATTCATAATCAAAACCAAATAATTGTGTGTTGTAGTTGAATGCTCTAAAATCGGCGTATTTAAAGTATTCGGGTAAAAAAAGCGAATATCGAATATCTTCACCATAAGGCGAATAACCACAAGAAAAAACGTTACTAAAACTACTTAGTAAAAGCGTCGTAAAAACTAGATATTTCTTCATTAGAATATTGTTTAAAAGTGCTGCTGTCTAAATCAAATAAACTGATTGTGGTATTTTTGTCCAAGCTTACATTCTTTTTTATAATTGAAATTGCTTCTTGAATTGTACTTGCCGAAACATCTTCACATTTTAATTGGTCGCCAACTTTTAAATAGGTTTGATAGTTGATACTAGTATCTTTTTCTACTTGATACCAAAGCGGTTTTACGTTTTTAGCGAAACTTTTTACTTCGGAGGTACTCAAATTTATCAATTCCATAAAACGATTGTTTTGATACAATTGTGTCCAATAAAATGTTGGCAAAGCAATATCCAAATGCACTGGATACGACTTCTTTTCGTTCAAATATTTTTTTAATTCTTCAATATCTAAGATGGAATTTTTGTCTTTTTGCGATAACGGTTTGATTAAATTATAACACATTAAAGTAGCTTTATCAACTGGTGGAATTCCCATAATATCTTGATATTTATACGGATATAATCGCAAGGTGCAACTCAATTCTTTATTGGAAAGTGCTTTAATTTTCTTCAATAAATAAAAATATTTGTCTTTGGTTGACTTTGTCCAATCGCAATCAATTTGAATTTCGTCATAAGTAAAGATTTGTTCCTTTTTTCCCGAATAATTAGTTTCCGATGCGTATTTATTGATTAAAAACACAATATTATCGGCTAATTTATCCAAAGACTTTTCGTCGTTATACTGAAAAATTCCGTTCTTAATAAAAATAGTTGGTACAACTTTAACCGAATCTAATTCTTTAAAATCATAAACACTTGGTCTGTTCTTTTCGTATGGAAAATTGCCACGAATTTCGCTGTAATCCACTTCAAAAAGCTTGATGTACAGTTTTTTAACCTCCAATTTCTTGATTTGACTAAGATTTTCTTGACCTAAACCGTTGCCTTTCCAATAATAGAAAGCACGCTCGACACTTTCAATTTTGCTTTCTTTTTGACAAGAAAAAAACAAAAAAGACAACAATCCAAATAACACTATTTTTTTCATAAAATGGCTTTTTCTTTATAACGTAAAATTTGTATTAAAAGTATAAAAAAAGCGTTCAAATTTG
Source organism: Flavobacterium sp. (assembly GCA_035425765.1). Classification (GTDB taxonomy): domain Bacteria; phylum Bacteroidota; class Bacteroidia; order Flavobacteriales; family Flavobacteriaceae; genus Flavobacterium. The sequence continues at coordinate 11,053 of DAOLYL010000043.1, forward strand.
AACGCTTTTCATCATATAATTATCAAACATCAAATCGAATAATTCTTGAACATATAAATCCAAATCATTCGAGAAAAGCGGATGTTGAAAAACGTTAAACTGAGTAATACTGTAGCAATAATTGGAAACATCCAAAAATCAAAATTACTGTCAAAAAACGGACGAATACAAAAATACGTCAGCAATCCTTCAATAACCGCAACGCCATAACTCACAAACATGGAACCGAAAAAATAACCTGGTTCTTTCTCAAATTTGAAGTTACATTCTTTGCAATGTGTGTGCATTTTTGGAAAACCCATGCTGAAAAAAAAGCTTTTGTCGGCAAAAACTTTTCCTTTTTTACAGTTCGGGCAATCGTTTTTGAGAATATGATATAAAGCACTTAGCATAATGATTATTTTTTTGGCAAAGATAAAACTATTACGGTTATAGATTTGTTTAGTATATTCGCAAATAATAGCACAAAAAAGACATTTTGAAAAAACATCCTGTTTATAACATCCAAAACTTTAAAGCTGATTTGAGCAAAAAAGAACTGTATATCAATACGTTTAAAAATCACTTGAAAGCGCACAGCTTTATAGAAAAACCGCATCGACACAACTTTTATCTATTGGTTTTATTCACCAACGGAACAGGAAAACACGAAATTGATTTTGCAAAATATGAAATAAAACCCGGAAGTTTATTTGTGTTACAACCTGGACAAATTCACAATTGGCAATTATCTGCAGACATTGATGGTTATATTTTCTTTTATTCGCAAGAAATATATAATCTGTATTTTGGAAATAAAAAACTGGAAGATTATCCGTTTTATCAATCGGTGATGAACCAACCTGAAATTATTTTAGACGAAAATGAAGTCGCTAAAATCAAACCTTTTTTTGATCTAATGATTACCGAAAGTCAAACCGATTTTCCAAAGAAAACAGACAAATTATTGAACCTTTTGGATTGTATTCATATTGAGATTTCTAGAAAATATCTTTCGGTTTCTAATCATATTTCGCATTCGTATAATTACAAAATTCATCAGTTGGAACAACTTTTAGAACAAAATTATAAACTTGAAAAATCGCCATCGTTTTATGCTGATAATATGAATATTACATTAAAACACTTAAACCGAATTTGTAACGGAATATTAAACCAAACCGTAACCGAAATTATCACTAATCGTATCATTTTAGAAACCAAACGACTTTTGATAAATCCGACAAAATCTGTCAATCAAATTGCAGACGAATTGGGTTTTGATGATTACTCCTATTTCACTCGATTATTTAAAAAGAAAACCGGAATTACGACAAGTGAGTTTCGGAAAACATTAAATTAAATCAACACAAATTATTTTCCACAAAAAAACCTCGTTTATTTCTAAACGAGGTTTGCTATTTACTTTTTACTATTCACTAGTTACTCTTAACTGGAATATTCGCTAAAATTTCCAAATAAAATTTCCAAAATTTTTGAGATGATTTAATCGAAGCTCTTTCATCTGGAGAATGCGCGCCGTGAATGGTTGGTCCAAA
>DAOLYL010000043.1:12690-14811 GCA_035425765.1 Flavobacterium sp.
GCAACGATTACTTTGGCAACACTTTCTCTTGGAATAGCATTGCGCAAACTTCCGCCGTTGATTTCAGCAATTTGAAGACCGAAATTTTCAAAACCATCAAATAATAAACGGTTCATTATTTTATTGGCATTACCTAAACCTTTGTTGATATCCATTCCTGAATGTCCGCCGTTTAGACCTTTTACGGTAATCGTATAACCTTCTGAACCTTCTGGCGTTTCTTCTTCGCTGTAGCTTCTATTTGCGGTAACGTCAATTCCACCTGCACAACCGATATCGATTTCATCATCTTCTTCAGTATCAAGATTCAAAAGTATTTCTCCTTTTAGAATTCCACCTTTCAAGTTTAGAGCACCAGTCATTCCGGTTTCTTCATCGATGGTAAAAAGTGCGTCAATTGCCGGATGCGGAATGTCTTTGCTTTCTAGAATTGCCATGATTGCGGCAACGCCAAGTCCGTTATCTGCACCAAGTGTTGTTCCTTTTGCTCGAACCCAATCGCCATCAACATACATATCAATTCCTTGTGTGAGGAAATCAAAATCGGTATCGTTATTTTTTTGATGAACCATATCCAAATGTCCTTGCAAGACAACAGTTTTGCGGTTTTCCATTCCTGCAGTTGCTGGTTTACGGATGATTACGTTTCGGATTTCGTCTTCAAAAGTTTCTAATCCTAAACTGTTTCCGAAGTTTTTCATGAATTCAATCACACGTTCTTCTTTTTTGGATGGACGCGGAACAGCATTCAAATCGGCAAATTTATTCCAAAGCGCTTTTGGCTCTAGATTTCTAATTTCTTGGCTCATTTATTTTAGTTTGTTTAGACACGAATTTCACGAATTTTCACGAATTAATTTAATGCGGAAATTTCACGAAATTACGGATATTATTATTTAATATTAAAACACAAAGTTACAAAGTTTAATAAAGTTATAAATGGAATTGTGATTATATTTACATTTTAAAAGTTGACTTTGAAACGAAAATACATTCTTCCGTTATTTTTAGTCTTTCAGATACTATTTCTGAAGGTTTTGGTGTTTTTCCCTGAATTTGTTGAGAAATGGTACAGCAATGGTTTGTATGTTTTCATTTCCAAAATCAGTCGAACATTGTTAGGTAAAATTCCGTTTTCTGTTGGTGATTTTCTTTATACAACTGCGATTATTTATGCTATTTATTGGCTAATCAAAAACAGAAAAACGGGTTGGAAAAACATAACATTAGCTGTTTTGAGTTGCATTTCGGTGATTTATTTTGCGTTTCATTTTCTTTGGGCATTTAATTATTATCGTGTGCCGCTTTTTGAAAAAATGCAAATCAGCCGTGAATATACTGATGCCGATTTATTGAATTTTACCGAAAAATTAATAGTTAAAACCAATGAAATTCAACTTGCAATTGCGAAAGACAAAAACAAAAAAGTAATCAATCCATATACTCAAAACCAAGTGTTTGAAATGACACAAAACGGTTATGATCATTTGGCAAAACAACATCCTTATTTTAATTATTCTATTCCAAGTCAGAAGAAATCGTTGCTTAGTTTACCGCTGACTTATATGGGATTTGGCGGTTATCTTAATCCGTTTACCAATGAAGCTCAGGTAAATGATAAATTACCAATGTACGGTTTTCCAAATGTAGTTTGCCATGAAATGGCGCATCAAATTGGTTTTGGCAGCGAAAGCGAATGCAATTTTATTGGATTTTTAGCCGGAATAAAAAACGATGATTTATACTTTCAATATTCGGCTTATGCCAATGCTTTGCGCTATTGTTTAGGAACTATTGCGGCAAAAGACGAAAAATTATTTGAGCAATTAAAGCAAAAAATCAATTCTGGAATTATTGAAAATTATAGAGAAAGTGAAATGTTCTGGAAACAATATGATACTTTTATTGACAAAGCTTTTCATGCTTTTTATGATCAATATTTAAAATCAAACCAGCAAGAAGACGGAATTGATAGTTATAGCAAATTTGTGGATTTGTTGATTAATTATAGTAAAATGAACAGAGCATTATAAAACAACAAAAGCCACTAGAAATAGTGGCTTTTCATTGTGATCCCAGAAGGATTCGAACCTTCGACCTACTGCTTAGAAGGCAGTTGCT
>DAOLYL010000044.1:0-11257 GCA_035425765.1 Flavobacterium sp.
ATCAAAAAGTGAATTCCTTTGCTGAACTTTCGGGCTATATTAATTCAAAACGTCCAGATGATAAGGTTCAGGTTACTTTTGTTCGTGACGGAAAAACAAAAGTTGTTCCCGTTACTTTGGTCAAAAAAGAACTGTTCAATACGGAATTCAAAGGATTGGAATTGGAAGATATTGAAGCTAGTGACAAGAAAAAATACCGCATTGATTATGGCGTTAAAATTAAAGATGTTACTAGCGATGCTTTGAAACCATATTATGATCAACTGAAAGGCAACATTATTCTAAAAGTTGACAATGTAAAAGCTACTGACGTAGAAACAGTTTCAACTTTTATGAACAGAAAAGGTGAAGATAAAAGCGTCAACATCCAAATGATTAATCGAATGGGACAATTAATCCAAATCATTATCCAATAAAAAGTTAAATATAAAAGGTTGAAAAACCAATCCATTCGTGGGTTGGTTTTTTTTATTTAAAAATTTTAACGAAATCGTTTTCGTTAGTAACTTGATTATACTATTTTTGCGCCAAAATATAATTCACACAACTAAAACTTATCTTTTTATGAGTAATCACAATTCATACGAAAAAGAATTATCCTTTCAAGCTGATCGTCGAAAGGCAGGCGTTGAACTAATTAAAATCATTAGCGATTTATGGTACGACAAATCCATTGAACTAGTGCTTTTTAGAAATCAATTGATTGATAGAAACGTTAGCGACATTATTAATTTTCATGAATATGCCGGCGAATTTGTAAACAAACCAATCAATATTTTTGATTCAGTTGAAATTGCACAAGCTATTCAAAACCTAGATTTACCGCCATCGCGAATTGATATTGGAAAATTAACTTATGAATATCATTTAGAAGACAATAAATACAACGATAGCAAAGCTTTTGTTATCGACAAATTAAGAAATGCCAAAGAATTTAAAATTCAAAAACCAAAAGATGTTGTATTGTATGGTTTTGGTAGAATTGGTCGATTATTAGCTCGTGAAATGATGAGCAAAATTGGAAAAGGTCAACAACTTCGTCTTAGAGCAATTGTTACTAGAGATAAAAACGATGCTGTTCTTTTAGAAAAAAGAGCTTCGTTGTTACGTTATGATTCAGTTCATGGCGATTTTGAAGGTTCGGTTTCTGCTGATGTTGAAAACAACGCCTTGATTATCAATGGAACAACCGTTCACATCATTACTGCAAATTCTCCAGAAGAAATTGATTATACACAATACGGAATTGAAGATGCGTTGGTTATCGACAACACAGGAGTTTTCACCACAGAAGAAGCGCTGAAACGCCATTTGGTTTCAAAAGGAGTTGATAAAGTTTTATTAACTGCTCCAGGAAAAGGCGTTCCGAATATTGTTTATGGCGTAAATCACGAAGAATTTAATCCAGATGATGTTTCGATATTTTCTGCCGCTTCGTGTACAACCAATGCAATAACTCCAGTTTTAGCAGTAATCGAAGAAACACTTGGCGTAGTTAAAGGTCATATCGAAACGATTCATGCTTATACAAACGACCAAAATTTGGTTGACAATATGCACAAAAAATACCGTCGTGGTCGTTCAGCTGCATTAAATATGGTTATTACCGAAACTGGCGCTGGAAGTGCTGTCGCAAAAGCATTGCCGAGTTTGGCAGGAAAATTAACTTCAAATGCTATTCGTGTTCCAGTTCCAAACGGTTCATTAGTAGTTTTGAATTTAGAAGTTGGACAAGAAACTTCTTTAGAGGAAGTAAATACAATTATGAAAAAATATGCTTTAGAAGGCAATCTTGTAGAGCAAATCAGGTATTCACTGAACAACGAATTGGTTTCATCGGATATTGTTGGAACGGCGCAACCATCAATTTATGATAGTAATGCTACGATTGTTTCTCCCGATGGAAAAAGCATCGTAATGTATGTTTGGTATGACAACGAATATGGTTATAGTCATCAAGTTATTCGCTTGGCAAAATATATAGCAAAAGTAAGACGCTATACTTATTATTAATAGAAAGAGAAATTATTGGTTCAAGGTAAATCCGCTGTAAGTAATTATAGCGGATTTTATTTTTTATGATTTTTAAAAATAATTCTTACCTAATAATGCCAAGCCCGATTTTATAACGTTTAATCATAAAAAAATATCGATTAAAAACACCTTTTAAGAAAAAAAGTAGGGTTTTTGATAAATTAATTGTTTCATTATTAAATAAAGTTGAACATTATTTTATATTATTGCAATGTCAAAAATCAAACTCCTACTAATGAAGAAATTAATTCTTAGCATTGTATTGCTAACTCAAATCGCTTTTGCTCAAGAGAAAAAAAAGATTGAAACTTATAGTTTTGGTCAAAACGGAATGGAATTAATAGCTAAGTCTTCAAAGGATGTTGTTATTATTAGTACTTTCAATGCAAAAATGACTATTAGAGAAGAAATAGCAAGAAAAGTATATTCATTATATGCTGAGAACAAATTAGAGACTAATAAAAAATATACTATTTCTGGAAATGAAGCAAGTGTCACTGGAAAATGTGTAATAAGAAAAAAGAACAATTTAATTGCTATCGATTTTTATTATGAAAAAATAGAATGGTATTCTGGATTAATAGAGATTTATAAAAAATTCTTAGGATAAAAAAAGGCTCAACTTACTGGTTGAGCCTTTTTTAATTAGATAATTTTATAAGTTCATTTCGTTTAAGAACTATTATTTTTTTTCCTACTAAATCAATATAACCAAGCTTTTTAAAATCGGACAACAATCGAATACAACTCTCAGTTGCCGTTCCTATCAAACCAGCTATTTCTTCTCTTGAAAGTTGAAGATATAACGAACCATCATCGTTTTTTCCAAAAGTATCTTCGAGATAAATCAATGTTTCTGCCAATCGTGACTTTACTGATTTTTGCGCCATCGAAACCATATGATCTTCAGCTTCTTTTAAATCGCCACAAATGGTTTTCATTACATTCATTGAAAACTCATTGTTTTTATCAAAAAATCCAAGAATTTCTTTTCTAGGAATAAAGCAAACTTCCATATCGTTTAAAGCAATAGCACTCAAATTAGCTGCTTCTTCACTAATCATAGACCGTTGACCAAGCAATTCTCCCAATTTTACCAATTTTACAATTTGGTCTTTACCGTTTGAACTTAATTTTGATAACTTTCCAACACCATCTTTTACACAAAAAACACCTTTTAATGTTTCTCCTTCTTCAAAAATTGGTTCACCTTTTTTTATGGTATACGATGTTTTACAATTAGCCATCTTCAAAAGCTCTTCTTTATTCAAAGCCTTCAAAGAACTAAACTGTCTAACAATACATTGTTCGCATTTACTCATAACAAAAGATTTCGTTCGAGCAAAATTACACTTTTATATGATAAAAATCATATTTCTTGTAAAAGCTTTAACCAACCTTTACTTCAGGTAAAATGAGTAAAGTTATGGACACACCAAATTGTTTCCATTGTGGTTTAGATATTTTAAAAGAAGACGAAATTGTTTTTGACGAGAAAAAATTCTGTTGTAGCGGTTGTAAAACTGTCTACGAGATTTTTGCTCTCAATGATATGACTTGTTACTATGATTTCGAAAACTCACCCGGAGCAACACCACAAGATATAAAAGGAAAATATGATTTTTTAGAAAATGAAAGCATTGTTTCAAAACTCCTTGAATTTAAAGAAGACACAACCGCTATTGTTTCACTTAATATTCCTCATATTCATTGCAGTTCGTGTATTTGGATTTTGGAAAATCTACAACGTCTTCAAGAAGGAATAATTTCGTCTCAGGTTAATTTTCCTGAAAAAACAGTACGTGTTACTTTCAATCCAACAAAAACCAATTTAAAAGCAATTGTTAACTTATTAAGTTCCATTGGATATGAACCCTATATCAGTTTAGAGAATTATGAAACTGGCAAAATTAACCACGATAGAAGTTTAACCTATCGACTTGGTGTAGCTTTTTTTTCTTTTGGAAACATTATGTTATTGTCCTTTCCTGAATATTTTGAAGTTGGAGAATATTGGTTGGAACATTACAAAGGATTTTTTAGATGGTTAATTTTTGCTTTATCGCTTCCAAGTTTTTTTTATTCTGCAAATATCTACTATGTTTCTGCCTATAAAAGCATTAAATCAGGAATGTTGAATATTGATATTCCAATTGCTTTAGGAATCATAATATTTTTTATCCGAAGTACTTTTGATATAGTTATGGATTATGGTTCAGGATTTTTTGACAGTCTAACAGGACTGATTTTCTTCATGCTTTTAGGTAAAATGTTTCAAATAAAAACATACAGTTTTCTGAGTTTTGAAAGAGATTTTAAATCGTATTTCCCAATTGCAATTACAAGAATTAAAGACACAGTAGAGGAAAGTATTCCAATTTATGATATTCAAAAAGGTGACAGATTATTGATTCGCAATCAAGAACTCATTCCTGTTGACGGAATTTTAATTACTGAAAAAGCAGCGATAGATTACAGTTTTGTTACCGGTGAAGCTATTCCTATCACAAAAAAATCGGGAGACAAAGTTTTTGCTGGTGGAAAACAAATTGGAAAAGCCATAGAAATGGATGTTTTACATACCGTTTCACAAAGCTATTTAACCCAACTTTGGAGCAACGATGTTTTTCAAAAAAAAGTAGAGCAAAAACACAAAACAATAACAGATAAAGTTAGTCGCTACTTCACTCCTATTCTATTAATCATTTCGTTTTTAGGTTTTGGATATTGGATATTTATTGATTTAAATACTGCATTCAATGTCTTTACCGCAGTTTTAATTGTTGCTTGTCCATGTGCCTTGGCATTGACTGCTCCATTCACTTTTGGTAACGTTTTGAGAATTTTAGGGAAAAAGAAATTTTATCTAAAAAACGCGCTAGTTATAGAGCAATTAGCAAAAGTAACGACAATTGTTTTTGATAAAACGGGGACAATAACTACCAATAAAAAATCAAATATTACCTATGAAGGAAAGTCACTTTCGACAATACAATCAGGCATTTTAAAAAATAGTCTCCAAGCTTCCAATCATCCATTAAGCAGAATGTTATATGATTTTCTTCCCGATGCTAAAAAAATGAAAATTTCTCATTTTATTGAAATTACAGGAAAAGGAATTGAAGCAAACATTGATAATTATAGAATTCAAGTTGGCTCATCGAATTTTGTTAAAAAGACGGAAGAAACTTCAATACAGCAAACATCAGTTCATTTAAAAATTGACGAGGAATATTATGGGAAATTTATTTTCAACAATGAATATCGAGAAGGATTGTCAGAATTATTTAATCAGTTAAGTTCCTATTATCAAGTAAAAGTTTTATCAGGCGATAATGAAGGTGAACGTCCAATTTTAGAGAAATTATTACCCAAAAATACTGAGTTGGTTTTTAATCAAAAACCAGAGCAAAAATTAGAGTTTATAAAAAAACTTCAAGAAAAAGGCGAAAATGTAATGATGGTTGGCGACGGATTAAATGATGCTGGAGCATTAGCACAAAGTAATATTGGGATTTCTATTTCTGAAAATGTAAATGTCTTTTCTCCCGCTTGTGATGCCATTTTAGATGCAAGCCAATTTCAAAAACTGAACTATTTTTTAAAACTATCAAAAAAGGCAATCACAACGATAAAAATGAGTTTTGGCCTATCAATTCTCTACAATATTATTGGTTTAACCTATGCTTTAACTGGTAATCTTCTTCCATTAGTTGCCGCTATAATCATGCCGTTGAGCACAATAACAATTGTAAGTTTCGTAACGATAATGAGTAATTTTTACAGCAAAAATTTAAAGTAAAATTGAAGAGTAAGGTATGATAAATATCATATTTATTGAGGATTCGCAATAGTAACTTTGTTAACACAAATTAAGGTATGAGTGTCATTTATTTATTAATCTCTATTAGCATCATCGTTGCCGTTTGTTTTTTTGTTGCCTTCATATGGGCAGTTAAAAACGGACAGTATGACGACGATTATACACCATCAGTCAGAATGCTTTTTGACGATGAACTGAAAAAAGTAAAACCAAAATCAAAACGAATAACTAAAGAAAAACAAATTTAATTATGGAAATGCAACAATTTTATTATGACAACAAAATTGTAAAGAAGTTCATTTATGCTACAATCGTTTTTGGTGTAGTTGGAATGCTCGTTGGACTTTTATTGGCTTTTTTGTTTCTCTTTCCAAACCTAACCGAAGGAATTTCTTGGTTGAGTTTTGGAAGATTAAGACCTTTACACACAAATGCGGTTATTTTTGCCTTTGTTGGAAATGCAATGTTCGCGGGAATTTATTATTCTTTACAACGATTGCTAAAAGCTAGAATGTTTAGCGACTTATTGAGTAATATCAATTTCTGGGGTTGGCAATTAATTATTGTCGCTGCAGCCATTTCTTTACCATTAGGCTACACTTCTTCAAAAGAATATGCTGAATTAGAATGGCCAATCGACATAGCTATTGCGCTAATTTGGGTAGTTTTTGGTATCAATATGATTGGTACAATTCTCAAAAGAAGAGAACGACACTTGTACGTAGCAATTTGGTTTTATCTCGCAACTTTTGTAACCGTTGCCGTTTTACATATTTTCAATAGCTTGGAATTACCTGTTTCAGCCATGAAAAGCTACTCTGTTTATGCAGGTGTTCAAGATGCATTAGTACAATGGTGGTATGGTCATAATGCTGTTGCTTTTTTCTTAACAACTCCATTTTTAGGATTAATGTATTACTATCTACCGAAAGCTGCTAATCGTCCTGTTTATTCTTACCGATTATCGATTGTGCATTTTTGGTCGTTAATTTTCATCTACATCTGGGCTGGACCACATCATTTGTTATATTCTGCATTGCCAAATTGGGCCCAAAATCTAGGAGTTGTATTTTCAATAATGCTAATTGCTCCATCTTGGGGTGGAATGATTAACGGACTTTTGACACTTAGAGGTGCATGGGATAAAGTTAGAACTGAACCCGTTTTGAAATTTTTCGTAGTAGCCATTACTGGTTATGGTATGGCAACTTTCGAAGGACCAATGTTATCACTAAAAAATGTTAATGCTATTGCTCACTTCACCGATTGGATTGTCGCTCACGTTCACGTTGGTGCTTTAGCTTGGAATGGATTTATGGCTTTTGGTATCATTTATTGGTTAATTCCAAGAATGACAAAAGGAAAACTATATTCAACCAAACTAGCCAATTTTCACTTTTGGATTGGAACTTTAGGAATTATACTTTATGCTCTTCCAATGTATGTTGCAGGATTTCTTCAAGCTTCAATGTGGAAACAATTCAATCCTGATGGAACATTAACTTATGGAAATTTCCTTGAAACAGTTACTCAAATTATGCCAATGTATTGGATGAGAGCAATTGGTGGAACAATGTATTTAATTGGAATGTTCATCTTAGTTTATAACATCATTCAAACTGTTAGAGCCAATGACAAAGTAGAAGATGAATTTGCTGAAGCACCTGAATTAGTGAAAATAAATGCTTCAAGATTAAAAGGTGAAAAATATCACTCTTGGTTAGAAAGAAAACCAATACAATTAACACTTTTAGCAACTGTTGCAATTCTAATTGGTGGAATAATTCAAATCGTGCCAACTATCATGGTTAAATCTAATATTCCAACCATTGCAAGTGTAAAACCATATACACCGTTAGAATTAGAAGGTCGCGATTTATATATAAGAGAAGGTTGTGTTGGTTGTCATTCACAAATGATTAGACCATTCCGAAGTGAAGTAGAACGTTATGGACCACAATCAAAAGCTGGCGAATATGTTTATGATCATCCATTCCTTTGGGGTTCAAAACGGACAGGACCAGATTTACAACGCGAAGGTGGAAAATACAATGACAACTGGCATTTTAATCACATGTGGAGTCCACAAAGCACATCAACAGGTTCGATTATGCCAAGCTATAAATGGTTATTTGATAATGAGCCTTTGGATATTTCATTAACGCAAAAGAAAATGCAAGCTATGGTTACTCTTGGAGTTCCTTATTCCAAAAATGAAATTGAAAACGGACTAAAAGATTTAAGAACTCAAGCATTAAAAATTGAAGAAAATTTAAAAACTGATCCTGACTTTGTAAAAAGTTATGATGAAAGCATGAAAAAAGCAGCTGCAAAAGGCGAAGAATTTATTCCAATGAACGAGAGAGAAATCGTGGCTTTGATAGCCTATCTTCAAAGATTAGGAACAGATATTAAAGTAAAAGATAACACAAAAAAATAAAGTCATGTTTGAGCAAATAAAACACAATATGGAAACAATTGCTGGTGTTGAAATATATCCAATAGTTTCATTAGTCATTTTCTTTTCCTTTTTTGTTGGATTAACAATCTGGGTTTCATCCTATAGAAAAGAAAAAATAGAAGAATTAAGCAACATTCCTTTAAAGGACAATTAATATAATTTTTAAATCTAAAGAAATGAAAAAATTAATCCCATCATATATCAGAATTCCTGTCATTTTCTTTTCGGTTGGTGCAGCGATGGAGTATTTTATCGACTCAGGTGATAGACCTGCATTCATCAAATACCCAATGATACTATTGTTTTTAGGTGTCTTTCTTTTTCTACTCATTGCAATTGAAATCGTGAATAAAGCAGTTGATAATGTAACCTATCATTTATTAACAGAAGAACAAAAAGAAAAACTAAAACAAGCTCAAAACTTGAGTTTCAAAGACAGTGAATGGTATAAAAGTCTAATGCATAAATTGACCAGAACTGTTCCTATTGATAAAGAAAATCAACTTTTATTAGATCATGATTATGACGGAATAAAAGAATTAGACAATACTTTACCGCCATGGTGGGTTTATTCATTCTACATAACCATCGTCTTTGCAGGTATTTATCTGTTTCGTTTTCATTTTGCTGGTGCTGATGACCAAGAAATGGAACTCCAAAAAGAAATGGCACAAGCTAAAATTGAGATTGCAGAATACATGAAAACAACACCCGATATGATGGATGAAAAATCGGTGACTTTGTTAACTGACAAACCAAGTTTAGCTGAGGGAAAAACCATTTTTGATACAAATTGTGCTGCTTGTCACAGAGCAGATGGCGGTGGAACAATTGGTCCAAACTTAACTGATGAACATTGGATTTTAGGTGGCGGAATTAAAAATGTTTTCCACACCATAATGAATGGTGGTCGTGATAGTAAAGGAATGATTTCTTGGAAAGGAACACTAAAACCTAAAGAAATGCAAAAGGTAGCGAGTTATATTTTATCACTACAAGGCACTAATCCTAAAGATGCAAAAGTAGCTGAAGGAGAAATTTGGGCAGAAAAAGTTACAACTAAAATTGATAGCACAAATATCAAATCAGACAGTTTAAAAATAAAAAATTAAAAAAATGTCAAATTTGCCAGACGAATCATTTCGTGATAGTATCGGAACAATTGACGAAAAAGGTCAAAGGAAATTTATTTTTCCGAAAAAACCTTCTGGGAAATTTTATGACTACAGGAAATGGGTTAGTTATGTATTATTATTGATTTTAATTGCTAATCCATTTTTAAAAGTAAATGGCAACCAATTCATGATGTTTAATGTCCTTGAAAGACGATTTAACATCTTTGGATTTCCTTTTTGGCCACAAGATTTTTACATTTTTGTTCTTTTTATGATAATTGGCGTTGTATTTATCATCCTGTTTACAGTCATTTTTGGACGAATTTTTTGTGGATGGATTTGTCCACAAACCATTTTTCTTGAAATGGTTTTCAGAAGAATTGAATACTGGATTGAAGGCGATCGTGGTGCTCAAATCAGACTTTCAAAACAAGAATGGAATGCCGAAAAAATTAGAAAAAAAGGGCTAAAATGGTTGATTTTTTTAATAATATCATTCTTTATTGCTAATGTTTTCCTCGCCTATTTAATAAGCAGCGACGAACTGTTTAAAATGATTGAAGATGGTCCAAAAAATCATCTTGGAACACTAATCGCTTTATTGATTTTTACTGGTGTTTTCTATTTTATTTTCGCTTGGTTCAGAGAACAAGTCTGCATCATTGCTTGTCCTTATGGAAGATTACAAGGCGTACTTTTGGATAATAAATCTATAAATGTTGCTTACGATTTTGTTCGAGGCGAAAAAGAAATTGGCAGAGCTAAATTTAATAAAAATGAAGATCGTTCAACCACAGGAAAAGGTGATTGTATTGACTGTAAACTATGTGTTCACGTTTGTCCAACAGGAATTGACATTAGAAATGGAACACAGTTAGAATGCATCAACTGTACTGCTTGTATCGATGAGTGTGATACAATTATGGAAAGTGTTGGACTGCCAAAAGGTCTTATCAGATATGCTTCTGAAGATGAAATTGAGAAAAAAGAAAAGTTCAAATTCACAAATAGGATGAAAGGTTACACTGCTGTATTATTCATTTTAATTGGAATTTTAAGTGGTCTTTTATTTCTTAGGACTGAAGTAGAAGCGGTTATTTTAAGATTACCAGGTCAACTTTATCAACACAAAGGCGACAATATCAGCAATGTATATACTTTCAAAATCATAAATAAAACTAATGAAGATTTTAATGATATTCATTTAAAATTAATCAATATCAAAGGAACTTTGACTGTAGTCGGACAAAAAGATTTTAAAGTAAAAAAACAAGGAATGTCAAAAGGAACTTTGTTCGTTGAAATAAATAGTGCACTACTAGAAAACGATAAAACTAAAATAAAGATTGAAGTTTATAATGGATCAAAAAAAATAGAAACAACAACCACTAGTTTTTTAAGTCCGAGAAGTTTTGATTAATCTAAAACAAATAGTATGAAAATTAATTGGGGAACAGGAATCGTAATTGCATTCACACTTTTTATGTCATTTATATTGTATTTTGTTATCAAAGTGCAATCGAATTCAAAATATGACAACGAACTTGTGGTTGAAGAATATTATAAACATGATGCCAAATTTGGTGATGAAATGGTTCGAATTCAGAATGCTCAAAATTTAGTTGAAAAACCACAAATAATCAATGAAGCTGGAGAAATAAAAATCATCTTTCCTCTACAATTTGAGCCAAAAAACATTAAAGGAAAAGTGTCCTTATACAGACCGTCTAACAAAAAATTAGATTTTGAAATTCCAATTTCGCTATCTAATTCTACTTTGCTCATACCTAAAAAAAGTTTGGTAGGCGGTCGTTGGGACATTAA
>DAOLYL010000044.1:11357-14398 GCA_035425765.1 Flavobacterium sp.
GAACGCCTTTTTGCTAAACATAATTTTTCAAAACCATTATTTCAACTTATTTCAAATATAAAAACCAAGCTAGGAAGTCAATTTAAAAACAAAAGCTGTAAATCACTTTTTACTATTGGATTACTCAATGGATTTTTACCCTGCGGAATGGTTTATGTTGCGTTATTTGGTGCCATTGCAATGCAAAGTGCAAGTCTTGGTGTTTTGTATATGTTTTTCTTCGGGTTGGGAACAATTCCAATGATGAGCAGTGTGGTTTATATCAACTCGTTTTTAACTATATCCATTCGCAATAAAATTCAAAAAGCAATTCCTTATGTTGGTGTTTTTATTGGAATACTATTTATAGTTAGAGGTTTAGCATTTGGAATTCCATATGTTTCACCGAGTAACATCAATTTATTTGTTCAACAAAAATCAAACTGTCATTAATACTAAATTTACAATTATGGAAAAACACGATTTACTACATGAATTCCCTGAATATCAAGACAAAATTCATCAACTAAAAATTGAGAACAATCATTTCAAAAAATTATTTGAAGAATATGATGAAATAGAACATCAAATCCTTCGAATCAATAAAGGCATTGAAATTATGACCGACGAAGCATTCAAAGAAATTAAAGTAAAAATGCTGCATTTGAAAGATGAAATTTATACTTACTTAAAAAAGTAAAATAAAAAAAATCACGATTTTCGTGATTTTTTTGTTTTAAATCGTCATTGAAAACAATTGATTTTCAGGAATTTTTCGCTTTAATCTTAAATCAAAAGCCATGCAGATATTTCTAATAAATGGTTTTCCTTTTTCATGAATTCGAATTGTTTTATTTTCAACAGTCAGTAAACCATCGTCTTGCATTTCTTGCAAATGAATAATGACATCAGGAAGTTCTTCAAAATAAGCTGATGTATTATTCCAAGAAGTTTCAAATTGGCACATTAAATTTAAAATATGTTTTCTAATGATTAAATCTTCATTGGTTAAAAAATGTCCTTTTACAACTGGTAATTTATTCCATTCCAAAAGCTGATAATAATCTTCAATATTTTTTTCATTTTGAGCAAAACTATACCAACTATCACTAATAGACGAAACACCTAATCCAATCATAAGTTGCGTTTTTGAAGAACTATAACCCATAAAATTCCGATGTAAACTTCCATTTTCAAACGATTGGTATAAACTATCTGTTTCAAGTGCAAAATGATCCATCCCAATTTCATAATATCCTTTTTCACGCAATATTTTTTTTCCAACTTCATAGAACATTCGCTTTTTTTCATCTTTTGGAACATCTTCATCTTTAAATCCGCGTTGTCCATTTCCTTTTATCCAAGGAACATGTGCATAACTATAAAACGCTAATCGATCAGGTTGTAATGATTTTGTTTTTTCTATGGTATCAACTATATCTTCAATTTCTTGAAATGGTAATCCAAAAATGATATCATGCCCAATTGATGTATACCCAATTTCACGTGCTTGCAGTGTTACTTTTGCAACGTTATGAAAAGGTTGAACTCGATGTATTGCTTTTTGGACTGTTTCTGAATAATCTTGGACACCAAAACTTACTCTTCTAAATCCTAAATCATATAGTTTTTGTAAATGTTCTCTTGTCGTATTGTTTGGATGTCCTTCAAAACTAAATTCATAAGATGTCGCTTTTTTTGCACTAGTAAAAATCCCATTAATCAAATCTTCTAAATTTTTTATTGAAAAAAAAGTTGGTGTTCCGCCACCAAGATGAATTTCTTTAATAATTGGTTTTTCATCAAACAACTGACAGTATAAATACCATTCTTTCAAGAGAGCTTCAATATAAGGATGTTCTACACTGTGGTTTTTTGTTATTCGTTTATGACATCCACAAAAAGTACACATGCTTTCGCAAAAAGGCAAGTGAATGTATAAACTAATTCCTTCGGTGGCATTACTTTCTGAAAAAGATTTCTTTAATGTATCTATCCAAATTTGATATGAAAAAGTCTGTTCATCCCAATAAGGTACAGTTGGATAACTGGTATATCTTGGTCCGGGAACATTGTATTTTTGGATTAAAGAAGCTGACATAAAATTGAAATTTGATTTTCAAAATTAGACTATCTCAATTCCATACAAAATGATAATTATCATATTAACTACTTAGAAATAGTAACTACTTCATTCTACAAATTGATTACGTAATCGATAAATTCATTAGTTTAAAAAAAATCGATTAAAATCAATAAGAATAGACTAAATACATTTTAAATTAAAAAAAGTAAGTTTTTTTATAAAAAAATTTGTTTTATTTCATTTTTTTTCATTTACTTTGTATTGCCCCCAAATTAAAATACCTACTAATGAAAAATTTATTCATTGGCATTATGTTACTTTGTCAAGTAACTTTTGCCCAGGAGAAAAAAGTTTTTGATACTTACAACTATGGTCAAGACGGAATTGAGTACATTGTCAAGTCTAAAAAAAGTACTGTTATAGTTAGTACGTTTAATGCTAAGTTGAATATTAGGCAAGAGATTGCTCAAAAAATATACTTGCTTTACGCCGAAAATAAATTAGAAAGCGATAAAGTCTATACAATAATTGGTGATGAAGCAAATGTTACTGGAAACTGCATAATCAAAAAGAAAGATACGCTAACTTCGATTGAATTTTTTTATGAAAAAGTTGATTGGAAATCAGGACTAACGGAATTGTATAGAAATCCAAATAACCCAATAATTTCAACGGCAATTGCTGATAGTGATTAATAATAAAAAACGCTCCAATAATTTGGAGCGTTTTTTATAAAATATAATGCTAACAAAACTTATGCATTAGCAGCAATTAAGTTCAAAGCAGAACCAGCAACAAACCAACCAATTTGGCTTTCGTTGTATGTGTGATTTGCTAAAATTATATCTTTTGAACCATCAGCGTGAACAAACTCTAATGATAACGGTTTTCCTGGAGCAAACTCTTTTAAATCTAAGAAATTGATAGTATCGTCTTCTTTGATTTTATCATAATCTGCTTCGTTAGCAAAAGTTAA
>DAOLYL010000045.1:0-14167 GCA_035425765.1 Flavobacterium sp.
GTTTTGGTTTCGGTTAGAATAAGACAGTTTTCGCTGTTTGGGTTTATTCTTTCGGCGCGCATTTTTATTTGTTTCTGGCTTTCTTCACCCGAAACATATAGCGTTTTATATGGTAATTTTAATGAAACTTGTAATAGTAAAGTACTTTTCCCAATGCCAGGTTCACCACCTAAAAGAATTAACGAACCAGGAACAATTCCGCCACCAAGTACACGATTGAGTTCGCCGTCTGTTGAATCCATTCGCACTTCTTGAGTCGAATCGATTTCTTTAATTTTTAAAGGTTTGGAAACTCTTTTGCTTTCTGGAGTTGATGGTTTCCAAGATGTTTTTTCTTCTTTTTGGATAATTTCTTCAGCAATGGTGTTCCATTCTTTACAGGAATTGCATTGTCCTTGCCATTTGGCATATTGTGTGCCGCAATTTTGGCAAAAAAAAGTAGTTTTTAATTTGGACATTTATCCGTAATCGTTATTTAATTATTCTTGTTTTTTCTCTTCGGTTGGCGTTTCAGCAGGAGTTTCTGTTGGTACTTCTTCAACAGGAGTTTCTTCAATTGCTGGTTCTTCCACTTTTTGCCCTTTTTTAGGTAGAGTTGCTTTTAGTTCATCGGCACGATTAATCATCATTTCTTTGGTTAAATCGCCCACTTCTTCCAATTGATAAGCTCTCATGTAAGTCTTTACCGCTTTAGCAATTTCACCCTTTTTTTCATACATCTGCGCCATTTCATAATCGGCAAGCATTGTTTTTGGGTAATTTTTTTCGGCTAATTGCGCTAGTAAATCAAATTCATTATAAGCTTTGTTTTTTATGATTGCGGCTTCAATGGCTTTGAAATCATTCATTCTGATTTGGAGTTTAAGCCCTAATTCTTTTTCTAAAACATCATATTTTGCAATTAAATAATCAACATAACCTTCGGGAAGAATTGCAATTTTTTCTTGAAATTCGGTTGTTGAAATAGGTTGATATACTGAAAATATTTGATACAAAGCACTTGGAATTGCATGTGGAACCAATGAATAATGCGATGCGCCTTTAAAATCTTCGTACCTGTAATTTAGTGTGGGTTTAGAGATTTTCTTTATCGCTTCATCCATTGCTTGAATGCGAGTTCTCATTTTTTTTAAATCGCCATCAGATGTGCAGTGATAGTAAAAAATACGTTTTTGAATTGCTGCTAATCGCTCTGGAATTTGTTCTTCCATTCCTGTTGGAAGTTCTGGACTTAGCGAAATGTATGCGTTAAAAATAGGATCGTCTTTATATAAATAGCAATTCATAAATCCAGCTGTTACATCAAGTCCAGCAACGATTCTGAAAGGTGCTGTTCTATAGTTTTTTTGTATCGTTGGTATTAATTCCATTCCAATAAATTCAAAGAAATCTTCTCCTTTCTCTGAAGGCAAACCTGTATCAGCATCAGTCATACAATCGGTTTCACGTTCGTTGTTTTTATTTTGACTAATGGCAACAATTATTACTTCGGGTAAATCGTCCCAATAGTAACCATAACTTAACGTTCCGTAGAAAGGTTCAAAAAGAAAATCGCCATCTAATAAAACAAGTAGCGGATATTTTTGCGTTTTGTTTTTATCATAGGAAGGCGGAAGCGAAATTTTTATTTCACGGTCTTCATTTAGTTTTTGCGAATTTATTGTATCGACAATTGTTTTTTGAGCAAATAAACTGTTGGAGCAAATTAGCAGTAAAAGAACACACAGCTTTTTCATGAAAATTGGTTTTTTGGTTAAATAGAAATCATTGCTAAAAATGATTAGCAAGATAGTAAATTATTTATTTCTATTTAGAATAGGAAGTAAAACATAAGAAATCAAACCAAGAAGTATAGTCAAAATGGTTTGAGATGTCCAAACTAACCAACCAAAAGCGGTTCCAACATCATTGGAAATTCCATAAAGTGAAAAGATTAAGGCAATTGAAAAAGGATACGCACCTAATCCGCCATTAGAAAATCCGATGGCTAAACTTCCAAAAACAAACCCCATAATTACAATATCAAAACCGATTTCTGAGGTTTCGGGAAGTGCAAATTTGGCAACATAAAACATTACTATATAAGAAAACCAAATAAAGAAAGAATGAAAAATATACTTCCATTTGTCTTTCATTTTATAAATGGTTGTCATTCCTTCAATCAATCCGGATAATTTTTTCTTTAGTTTTTTGATGATTTTCCATTCGGCATAAATCCAAATTACAACAAAAATCACAAATAAAACTACGCCAATTATTCCAGTATAAATCAATGATTCTAAGGAGACATTTTTGTCCATTAGGAATTGATAAATAGTGTCAAACTGTGATACAAACCCAATAAAAACGAATAATAGAAAAATTAATAAATCCACAATTCTCTCGGCAACGATTGTTCCAAAAGCTTTGTCGAAAGCTACATTTTCATATTTTTTTATTAAAGCAGCACGAGATATTTCGCCTGAACGCGGAACGGTTAAATTGACCAAATAGGAAACGCAAACCGTTAAAAGATTGTTTGAAAATTTTGTCTGATAACCCAAATGATTGAGCGCAAATTTCCATCGGTAAGCTCTTGACCAATAACCAACACAAGCAATTACTAACGATAAAAAGATATAGTTGTAATTTGCCTTTTGAAAACTCAGTTTAATTTTTTCAACTTCCTCGGCAGTAAGCGTGTTAAATTGATAGTATATAATTCCAATTCCAATAAAGAGTGGAATAATAATAGTGAGCCATTTGCCAAGTTGTTTTTTCAAAATCTTAGGTCAAAGAATTGTCTTTTTCGTTGGGAAAAACCAACCATGGTTTGAATGTTTTAGCTTCTTCAAAATCCATAATGGCATACGACATGATGATGATAATGTCGTCTTTTTGGACTTTTCGAGCTGCTGGACCATTAAGTGTAATTTCGCCAGAATTTTTTTGACCTTTAATAGCATACGTTTCAAAACGCTCGCCATTATTGATGTTTACTATAAATACTTTTTCACCTTCAATAAGATTTGATGCTTCCATCAAAGCTTCGTCAATAGTAATGCTACCGATATAATTTAAATCGGCTCCAGTTACTTTTACGCGGTGTATTTTTGATTTTACTATTTGAATTTGCATGGTGCAAAAGTAATTAATTTAATGAAATTGTATCTATCAAACGAATATTGTTAACAAAAACAGCTATAAATGCACGATATTTTTTGCTTTTGGTTTTTCTAACGCAAGGCAATAAAGTTTCTTCATCTGCAATTTGGAAATACTCCAATTCAAATAATTGCTGTTTCGCAAAAGCATTTGCTACCCATTGGCTAACTTCTTTTGCAGATTTCGTGCCAAAAAGTTGTTTGGCATGATTTAAGGTTTCAAAAATCAGTTCTGCTTTTTCTCTTTCTGTTTTAGATAATCTTTCGTTGCGTGAACTCATGGCTAAACCATTCGTTTCGCGATAAATAGGACATCCAATTACTTTGACAGGAATGTTATATTTTGAAACTAATTTTTTCACTATTTGAAGTTGCTGAAAATCTTTTTCGCCAAAATAAGCATGAGTTGGTTGAACTATTTCGAAAAGCCGTTTTACGATTGTGCCAACACCATCAAAATGACCAGGACGAAATTTACCTTCCATTTGATTTTCAATTCCATCATAATCAAAATGTTGAGAAACGGTTTTTCCTTCATATATATCATTTACAGTTGGTGCATAAACAATTATTTCAGAAGAAACTGTTTTTATTTTTTCAACGTCAGTATCAAGAGTTCTAGGATATTTTGCTAAATCTTCAGGATTATTAAATTGAGTAGGATTTACAAAAATGCTAATTACAACTACTGAATTTTGCTCTAAGGCAGTCTTTAATAGTGATAAATGACCTTTGTGTAAAGCACCCATTGTTGGCACAAAACCTATTGAAGTTTTTGAGTTAGTAACTGATTTGAGATGAGAAACTAATTCATTATTAGTGTTAAAAATGAGCATACGCTTTTGTAAATGAGTTGCAAACTTACTATTTTCATAAATAACTCCATAAAATTTTGTACTTTTGCATGCTTTTTATTGCCAATAAATAAATTAAAATAGATTATGGAAGATAAGAGGATATTGTATGTATCATCTGAAGTAGTGCCGTATTTGGCTGAAAATGAGGTTTCTTTAATGTCGTATGATGTTCCAAAAATGATTAATGATCAAGGCGGACAGATTAGAATTTTTATGCCAAGATATGGCAACATTAATGAGAGAAGACATCAATTGCATGAAGTTATCCGATTATCGGGTATGAATTTGGTGGTGAATGATTTAGATATGCCGTTGATTATAAAAGTAGCATCAATTCCTAAAGAAAGAATTCAGGTTTATTTTATTGATAACGATGAGTATTTTAAAAGAAAAGCCACTTTTACTGATGAAGATGGCGTTTTGTATCCAGATAATGACGAAAGAGCGATTTTCTTTGCAAAAGGCGTTGTTGAAACGGTAAAAAAACTAAATTGGGTTCCAGATATTATTCATGTTCATGGTTGGATGGCAAGTATGCTACCAGTTTATATGAAACATTTTTATAAAAACGAAGCGCTTTTTTCTGAAACAAAAATTATCACTTCAGTTTATGGACAATCATTCGATGGAACTTTGGATGCAGAAATGATAAACAAAGTAAAGTTTGACAACATTCCACACGAAGCTGTAAAAGAATTAGAAACGCCTAATTATGACAATTTAATCATGTCGGCAATCAACCATTCTGATGGTGTAATTGTCGCTTCATCGAGTATTTCGACAAGTTTAACAAATTTTATAGAATCTTCACAAAAACCTTTTTTACCTTTCACCGCCAAAGAAAATTTTGCTTCGGCATATACAGAGTTTTATAAAAGTTTGCTTTAATATTTTTTACCCAAATGAATTTACATACCTATTTTAAACAAATTGTTGTCTTATTATCAGTTGTTCTACTAATTTCTTGTGATAAAGATTTTAATGAAATTGGAACAGACATAGTTGGTGGTGATAACGATCATTATCAATTTACAAAATATACTGAAGCCACAGTAAAATCATATAACCAAAAGTTAGATGCAATTGCTAGTAACAATCTACCAATTAATCCATTAGGAATATTTGACAATCCTGCTTTTGGAACTACAACAGCTAGTTTTGTGACACAACTTGAACTTGGAACAGCTAATCCAATATTTAATAATGTTGACCCGGAAGAATATGATTTACTTCCAACGGTTATAGATAGCGTTATACTTGAAGTTCCTTATTTTAATAGATTAAAATCTACGGATAGTGAAGGTAAAAAAACTTATCGATTGGATTCTATATATGGAGTAAGTGAATCTAAATTTAAATTGAGTATTTATCAATCTAATTTTTTTCTTAGAGATTTAGATCCAAGTCAATCACTTGTTGGGCAACAACTTTTTTACACAGATAATCAAGATATCGAGAACAATAAGATTCCGGTTCTTTTGAACAATATGCCAACATCTAATCCACTTAATTCTGATGGGCGTCAAAATTCTCAATTCTTTTTTGATAAAAGAGAACATAGAACAACTACATTAGATTCTGACGATGAAGTTGTTGCGGTTAGAAGTGTTCCATCAATGCGTCTTCATCTTGATAAAACTGTTTTCAGTAATAAGATACTAAACGCACCAAGTGGACAACTAGCTAATAATGCTGTTTTTAAAAATTATTTCAGAGGATTATATTTCAAGACAGAAAGTCTAGGAAATCCAGGAAATATGGCAATGATGAACTTTAAAGGTGGAAAAGTTACTATTTATTACAACGAAGATAGAAAAACAACTAATAGTGATGGAGTGATTACTTACACACGAGTTGACAAAACTTTAGTTCTAAACATGACTGGAAACACAGTAAGTTTACAATCAAATTCAAATGAAAACACTAATTATCAAGCAGCTACAAGTTCTGCTGCTGAAGCAAGCAAACTTTATCTAAAAGGAGGACAAGGTTCAATAGCCGTCATAGATATTTTTGGAACTACAGATTTATATAAATATAACGCTGCATTAGATGGTAGTGGAAATCAAATTAAAGATGCTGAAGGAAATGTATTGTATATAAAGTCAATTACACCAAATAGCGTTTCAGACGAATTAGACGATTTGAGATATGCAAATGTTAATTCAGATGGTTCAAGTATTTATTATTCAAAAGCTAAAACTTGGTTAATTAATGAAGCTAATTTAACTTTCTATATTGACAAAACAGCCATGTCAAATGTAAAATCAGTTGAACCAAATAGATTGCTTTTATATGATTTAAATAATAAAAGAGTATTACTTGATTATGCTTTAGATGGAACTACAAATGGAACATATCCAAAATTAAACAAATATGTTCACGGTG
The DNA here is from genome assembly GCA_035425765.1 of Flavobacterium sp. Classification (GTDB taxonomy): domain Bacteria; phylum Bacteroidota; class Bacteroidia; order Flavobacteriales; family Flavobacteriaceae; genus Flavobacterium. The sequence continues at coordinate 6,389 of DAOLYL010000045.1, forward strand.
GAAATCTTTTAAATGAAGATGGAACTTTTGTAAAACAAATAAAAGGTGAAACGACAGATGAAGTTGCAAACAAAGGACACAAATACAAAATCAGATTAACGAATCATATTAGAAATTTAATTAAAAATGATTCGACTAATGTTCGATTAGGACTAGCTGTTACTGAAACAATCAATAATGCAGCATTTTCAAAATTAAAAACGGCTAATTCAAATACAAATAGTGCACCAACCATGTCAGTGTTATCTCCAGTAGGAACAATACTTTATGGGTCAAGTATAGATGTGCCAGAAGGACAAAGACTAAAACTAGAAATTTATTATACAAAACCTGATTAATACCTAGAAATTATGTGTGGAATTGTTGGATATATAGGATACAGAGAAGCTTATCCTATAGTTATAAAAGGATTAAAAAGATTAGAATATAGAGGATATGATAGTGCTGGAATCATGTTGCATGATGAAAGTGGCTTAAAAGTATCAAAAACCAAAGGAAAAGTTTCTGACCTTGAAGAAAAATCAAAAGATATTGCTTCGTCAAAAGCTACTGTAGGAATGGGACATACACGTTGGGCAACTCATGGAGTTCCTAACGATGTAAACTCGCATCCGCATTTATCAAACTCTGGTAAATTAGCTATAATTCATAATGGAATCATTGAAAATTATGAGCCATTAAAAAAAGAATTAATCAAAAGAGGATATACATTTCAATCAGATACAGATACGGAAGTGCTTATCAATCTTATTGAAGAAGTAAAGAAAAAAGAAAACATAAAACTTGGAAAAGCAGTTCAAATTGCTTTAAATCAAGTGGTTGGAGCTTATGCTATTTGTGTTTTTGATGTAGAAAAACCAGACGAAATTGTCGTGGCAAGATTAGGAAGTCCACTAGCAATTGGAGTTGGAAAAGATGAGTTTTTCATCGCTTCAGATGCTTCACCTTTTATTGAATACACTTCAAACGCTATTTATTTAGAAGACGAAGAGATGGCAATTGTTCGTTTACACAAAGCATTAAAAATAAGAAAAATTAAAGACGACTCTTTGGTTGATCCATATATTCAGGAACTTCAAATGAATTTGGAGCAGATTGAAAAAGGTGGTTATGATCACTTCATGCTAAAAGAAATCTATGAGCAACCAAATGTAATCAAAGATACCTACAGAGGAAGACTTCATGCCAATGAAGGAATTATTCAAATGGCTGGAATTGAAGATAATATCGAAAAATTCCTTCAAGCAGAAAGAATCTTAATTGTAGCTTGTGGAACATCTTGGCATGCAGGATTAGTAGCAGAATACATTATTGAAGAATTTGCAAGAATACCTGTTGAGGTAGAATATGCATCAGAGTTCAGATATAGAAATCCAATTATAACTTCGAAAGACGTTGTAATAGCAATATCTCAATCAGGAGAAACTGCCGATTCATTAGCTGCAATAAAATTAGCTAAAGAAAAAGGAGCGTTTGTTTTTGGAGTTTGTAATGTAGTTGGTTCATCAATTTCTAGAGAATCTCATGCTGGAGCATATACTCACGCAGGACCAGAAATTGGAGTTGCTTCAACAAAAGCATTTACAACACAAATCACTGTTTTAACTATGATTGCGTTGCGTTTAGCAAAAGCAAAAGGAACACTTTCAAATTCTGATTATTTCAGATATTTACAAGAATTAGAAATTATTCCAGAAAAAGTTGCCGAAGCGTTATTGACCAATGATAAAGCCAAAGAAATTGCAGCAATATATAAAGATGCAACAAATTGTCTTTATTTAGGAAGAGGTTATAATTTTCCTGTTGCCTTAGAAGGTGCTCTGAAATTAAAAGAGATATCATACATTCACGCAGAAGGTTATCCGGCAGCAGAAATGAAGCACGGACCAATTGCTTTAATTGACGAAAAAATGCCAGTAATCGTTATTGCTCCAAAACAAGGACACTATGATAAAGTAGTTAGTAATATTCAAGAAATTAAATCAAGAAGCGGAAAAATCATTGCTATTGTTACAAAAGGAGATACTCAAGTAAGACAATTAGCTGATCACGTTATCGAAATTCCCGAAACATCAGATGCTTTATCTCCATTAATTACCACGATTCCATTGCAATTATTATCATATCATATTGCAGTAATGAGAGAATGTAACGTAGATCAACCCCGAAATTTAGCAAAATCAGTTACGGTTGAATAAAAAACACAAAAAAATATAATTTTTTAAAGCGAGAGTAATCTCGCTTTTTTTGTGGCGAAAATTTATCATTAATGAAACGAAAATTAAAAATAATAGTCACGCATAGTATTTTATTTATCAAAACAGCCAAATTGTTAACAATATCATAAAAATGGAATTATTAGTAAATGAACAAATTAGTGTGATTTAATTAGATAATTATGAAAAATAGGTGCGTTTTTTTAAAAATATAAAAAAAATATTTGTACTTTGGCTACATAAACCAACAAAATTAAAAACCAAATGAAAATTTATTTATTTATTGCTTCATTGTTTTTTTGTAGCATTTCGTTTGCTCAAACATCCATTACTGGTTCAGTAAAAGATAGTAGTAACCAACCCATCCCTGGCGCGAATATTATTGTCTCTGGAGAAAATGCAGGAACTGTTTCAGACAACGAAGGGAATTTCATCCTAGCCACTTCAAAAAAACCACCTTTTGAAATAAAAATTTCAAGCGTTGGCTATGGAGAAAAGACAGTTAATGTTACTAGTAACAATCAAAAAGTGACAGTAGTTTTAAGTGACGCGCAAACACAACTTGACGAAATCGTGGTTTCCGCTTCAAGAGCGCCCGAACGCTTAAGAGAATCGCCTGTAACTATCGAAAGATTTACAGCAGCGGATGTTAAGAAAACAGCATCACCAACCTTCTACGATGGTTTGGAGAACATGAAAGAAGTTCAAATGAACACAAGTAGTATGTCGTTTAAATCGATAAACACTCGTGGATTTGCCACTGTAGCAAATACTCGTTTTATGCAATTAGTAGACGGAATGGACAACTCATCGCCTTTGTTAAACTTTGTGTTAGGAAACCTTATTGGTGTTTCTGATATTGATGTAGCAAGTGTAGAATTACTACCAGGAGCATCTTCTGCACTATATGGAGCAAATGCTTTCAATGGTATTTTATTTATGAACAGTAAAAATCCATTTGTGAGCGAAGGTGTTTCGGCTTATGTTAAATATGGTCAAACCAATCAAAAAGCTGCTGGAGCAAATGATTATTATGATTATGGCATAAGAGTTGCTCATAAATTTAATGAATATTTTGCAGCCAAAGCAAATTTTACTTTTATGAAAGGTACTGAATGGTACGCTACAGATTATAGCGATAAAACCATGCCAGGCGCAGACAGAAGCAACCCAAATTATAACGGGATGAACGTTTATGGTGATGAAGCTACTATAAATATTAAAGGTGTAGGTCAGACATTGGCTGATTTGGGCTTGTTGCCTGCTTCAGCAGTAAATTTATTGCCTAACTCAAATGTTTCAAGAACAGGTTACAATGAAGTAGATTTGACTGACAATGTGGTTAAGAATGCGAAAATTGATTTTTCATTACATTTCAAACCTTTTAAAAATGATTTTGAAATCATTTGGCAAAGTAAATTCGGATTTGGAAATTCAGTTTATCAAGGAGCTAACCGTTATTATTTGAATGGTTTCCAAATGCAACAACACAAATTAGAGTTGGCCGGGAAAAACTTTTTCGTAAGAGGGTATATGATAACTGAAGACGGAGGGAATTCTTACGACATGCTTTTTACAGGTCTTAACGTTAACAGAGCTTGGAAAGATGATAAAACTTGGTTTGGTCAATATGCAGGAGCTTATGTACAATCAACTTTGGCAGGAGCAACTCCTGAGCAGGCACACGCTACAGCTAGAGGTGTTGCAGACACAGGTAGATTTTTACCAGGATCAACAGAATTCAAAAATGCATTTAACAATGTAATTGCAAATCCAGATGTTTTATCAGGTTCTAAATTGGTAGATAATTCAAAAATTTATCATTCGGATGCTAACTATAACTTTAGAGATTTAGTAAAATTTGCTGAAATTCAAGTAGGTGGTTCTTATAGAAGATATGACTTAAATTCTTTTGGTAGAATTTATACAGATACGCCACAGTTTGGTGGAATTGTATACGACGAATATGGAGCTTATACTCAAGTTCAGAAAAAATTAATGGAAGACAAGTTAAAGTTAACAGCTTCTGTTCGTTATGATAAATCGGAGAATTTTGATGGTAATTATTCTCCAAGAATTTCTGCAGTTTATTCTGTTGGAGAATCAAAAAATCATGTTTTTAGAGGTTCTTTCCAAACAGGTTTCCGTAATCCAACAACGCAAGATCAATACATTGGTTTCAATGTAGGAAATGCAATCCTTTTAGGTTCTGCTCCTGATAATTTAACAAGATATACTGAAACTTTGGATGTAACAACGGCTGTAGGACAAATTTATGCTAGTGGTGATCCAGCTAATCCGGCATCAAGCGTTACCATCGATGGAAATAATGCTTATTATAACTCTTATACTTCATCTTCTGTTCAAGCATTTGGCGCATTTGCTTCTGCAAACCCTGGTAACTTACCTGGAGCAGCAGCGTTATTAGAAAAAACTAATGTTGACTTAGTAAAACCAGAAACAGTAAAAGCATTTGAGTTAGGATACAGAGGTCAATATGAAGGATTTAATATTGATATCAATGGATATTATAATGTGTACAATGATTTCATTGGAAACTTAACAGTACTTGCGCCTTTATATGGAACAGCAGGAACTAGTTTTGATTTTACCAAAGGAGCTACTAATCCAGTTCCATATTTATCAGCCGACCCGAATCAAAACAATCCTGAAGTACAATCGCTTCAAGCTTTGCAATCTGGTAATTATAGAGCTTTCCAACTTTACACCAACACTGATATCGAAATCAAATCATTAGGGTTTGGTATAGGATTGTCTAAAAAATTACCTAAAAACTTTGAGGTTTCTGCAAATTATAATTATGCTCAATTTGATTTTGATCAAGCTAAAGATCCAAGTTTCGAAGCAGGATTTAACACTCCTAAACACAGAGTTAAAGGTTCAATCAGCAATGATAATGTATTTAAAAACTTCGGTTTCAATGTAAGTGCAAGATGGAGTGATGAATATTTATGGGAATCAACCTTTGCAGATGGAATGATAGATGCTGCTACCGTAGTTGACGCTCAAATTAGTTATGGTATTCCAAAATTAAAATCAATTTTAAAAGTTGGAGCTACAAATCTTGGCGGAAAAGAATACAGACAACTTCTTGGTCCTGGATTAATCGGACAACAATATTTCGTTTCATTAACTATTAATCCTTAAATTAAAAACATTATGAAAATGATTAAAAATATAAAATGGCTTGCCTTTGTAGCCATAGCCTTTGTGGCATGTAACAGTGATGATGATGTTGTTGCTGATCCAAATTCAACAGACGGAACACCTTTAACTGCAGGTAGTGCCGATTTTTCAAAATATGTAGCTTTGGGTGATTCTTTTGCTGCAGGTTTTTCAGACAATGCTTTGTTTATGGAAGGGCAGAAAAACGCCTATCCAAATATAATCGCTTCTCAATTTGCTTTAGTTGGTGGCGGAGAGTTTAACACTCCATTTATGGCAGATAATATTGGAGGTTTTTTATCTGGTGGAGTTCAAAGTCCTGCATATGGAGTGAGATTATATTTTGGCAAGAAAGCAGGTTCTGATTTTGACGAGCCGCTTAAGGTAGAAGGTGTTTCTTCTACAAATATTTCAACGGTGTTGTCAGGATTATATACTAATTTAGGTGTTCCAGGAGCAAAATGCATTCATTTAGTAACGCCTGGATATGGAAGTAGTTTTGGCAATCCATATTTTGCTCGTTTTGCTACTTCACCATCTACAACTGTGCTGAGTGATGCCATTAGTCAATCGCCAACATTCTTTTCTTTGTGGATTGGTGGAAATGATGTTTTGGGTTATGCTTTAGCTGGAGGAGATTCTACATTGAATCCAATAACGCCATCTAGCGGTGGAATTGGTGTTGGTTTTGATGCCTCATATAATGAAATTGTTAGTCAACTTGCGGCTGGCGGAAGAAAAGGAGTTGTTGCAAATTTACCATATATAACAACATTGCCTCAGTTTACATACATAAACCCGAATGTTGTCGTGGATCCATTCAAGTATTATGTTGATGGTGATGAAAATAAAAAGTCAAGAGTAGTTAGTGCGGGAGATGTTGCAACTATTAATACAATCAATGGGATTTTAGGATTTTTAGACCAAGTCCTAACAGCGTATGGTCAAGGTTCCAGAATTAATATTTTATCTACAACAACTGCAAACCCAGTTTTGATGAAAGATGATGAACTGGCTGATTATGGTGCCCAAATTACTGGAGCGGCTTTAGGAAGTGGTAACCCTCAATTAATCGCTTTGTCTAGTTACTTAGGTGCTACATTTGGTAAAGTTAGACAAACAACAACAGGTGATTTAATTCCTTTAGTAACTTCTTCAGTTATTGGAACAGATGCAGCTTTACCTCCTGGTGTTCCTGCTGATTTAGGTAAATACGGCATCACTTATCCATTAGAAGATAGACACATTTTAATCCCTTCTGAAGTTTTAGAAATAATTGCAGCTACTGATGCCTATAACGTAACAATAAAAAATGCAGCAGATGCAAATGGGTTAGCTTTTGTTGACGCAAAAGAGATTATGCGAAAATTAAGCACAACAGGAATCATTGCAAACAATTATACTTTAACTTCGACTTTTGTAACAGGTGCAGCTTTTTCTTTAGATGGAATTCATCCAAGCCCTAGAGGTTATGCGCTAATTGCTAACGAATTTCTAAAAGCAGTAAACGTAGCTTATGGCTCTAATTTCAAAGGTGTAAACGTAGGAACATTTAGAGTATTGTATCCTAAGAATTTATAAGACTTTTAAATTTAATACTTATTATTTACTCAAAACCACTAGCATTTGTTAGTGGTTTTTTGTTTTAATACTATCAAAATACAGTAAAACATAAAAAATGAGTAAAAAAAGCATTTTATCTATTGATTATTTCATTAGAAAATTTACCTTTGCACTCTGAAAAAAGAGTGTTTTTTTCAAACCTAAACAGCTATTTAATAAATACATAAAGAATGTCTAAAGCAATAGGAAAAGTTTCGCAAATCATCGGTCCAGTAGTTGACGTAGTATTTGATACTAAAGATGTTGAGTTACCAAAAATTTATGATTCATTAGAAATCAATAATGCAAACGGAACTAAATTAGTACTTGAAGTGCAATCTCACATTGGAGAAAATACCGTTAGAACCATTTCGATGGACTCTACAGACGGATTGAGTAGAGGAACAGCAGTCGTTGGGACTGGTGCGCCAATACAAATGCCAATTGGTGAAGATATCTACGGAAGATTATTCAACGTAATTGGAGATGCTATCGATGGTTTAGGAGATTTACCAAAAGACGGCGCTAACGGAGTTTCTATTCACCGTCAAGCACCAAGATTTGAGGATTTATCAACTTCTACTGAAGTGTTATTTACTGGAATTAAAGTAATCGATTTGATTGAGCCTTATTCAAAAGGTGGTAAAATTGGATTATTCGGTGGAGCAGGAGTTGGAAAAACGGTATTGATTCAAGAATTGATTAATAACATCGCAAAAGGACACGGTGGACTTTCAGTATTCGCAGGAGTAGGTGAAAGAACACGTGAAGGAAA
>DAOLYL010000046.1:0-14161 GCA_035425765.1 Flavobacterium sp.
CTACTCAAACAATCAATGCAGTAACGCCTTTATTGACCGAGAGTTTTTATAATGTTGTTTTAGATAACAATTTTAATACATTAGCTTCAAATGATTTAATGGCTACTGGAAATTTAACAGTTTCAGCTTCAAGAACTCTAACTGCTGCAAGTGGAGATTATGTTAGAGTTGACAACAGGTTAACAAATAATGGTAACATCCTTATCGAAGATGATGCGCAATTAATCCAAGTGAATGATGGTGTTACAAATACGGGTGATTATACTACTGCAAATAGGTTTCAAGTAAGACGTACTTATACCGCAAAAGATATAGACTATGTTTATTGGAGTTCGCCTTTAATGAATTACAATGTAAACGGAATTCCGGCTGGATTCCGTTATTTATGGAATCCAACTGTCGTTAATTCAAATGGAACGATGGGTAACTGGAATCCTGCATCTGGAACAATGACACCAGGAAAAGGATATATTGCAAGAACTTTTAACACTTTTGCAACAGCAACTCCAGTTACACATACATTTAGAAATCAAGCGCCAAACAATGGTTTGATTTTAAATGAAATTAAAAGAGGAGATTTTGATGGAGCTAATTATTTAAATTCAAACAATATCACAGTCACAAGATTTGACGACAACTGGAATTTAGTTGGAAATCCTTATCCATCAGCTATTGAAGCACTTAAATTTTTAACATTAAATAGTGCTAGAATTGAGCCAGCAATTTGGATTTGGAGACATGGTTTAGGATTGTCAGCAAATCCAGATCCGTACTATTATAATTTTGGCTATAATTATCTTCCGGATTATTTGATGTTTAATTTTATGGGTTCAACAGATCCTTCATTTACAGGAAAAATAGCATCAGGTCAAGGATTTATGGTCAATATGTTACATTCTGCAGGAACATTAGTTCCTACATTCACAGATGTTTTTAGAGATGATTTAAGATTCAACAATAGTCTCAGAAAAGGTGATTATGATAATCTCAACCCCGAAGAAGTTCACGATAATTCAATGTTTTATAGAAATGCAAATACCGTAAGCAGCACATTTGCAGGTGATCCAATTGAAGAAAAAAGTAGAATTTGGCTAGATGTTTTAAACGATACTTCGGGCGAAATTGATACAACTTTATTAGGATATTCTACCAACGCAACTATGGGAATAGACAATCCCTATGATTGTGTTTTTGTACCACGCGGAAAAGTAAGTTTTTATTCACTGATAGAGGGAAAAACATTTATAATTCAAGGAAGAGCATTACCATTTGACTATAATGATCAAGTTCCAATGGGATTAAATATCGCTCAAGCAGGAAATCATACAATTGCTATCAAAAAAACAGATGGAATTTTTGTTGAAGATGTTGATATTTACTTAGAAGATAAATTCATTGGAATTATACATAATCTCAAAGAAGAACCGTATCATTTTACATCAATAAAAGGAATATTTGAAGATAGATTTATAATTAGATATACAACAAACGCACTTGGCAATCAAGACTTCGAAAACATCAAAAATAGTGTTGTTGTTGCTTCCAATGATAGGAATTTGACTGTAAAATCATATATAGAAAACTTAGATCAAGTGACTATATATGATGTTCTTGGAAGACAATTATATTATTCAAAAGACATACAAAACAAAGACCTTATCATAACTAATATTTCATCTAGCAATCAGTCATTAATAGTAAAAATTAAATTGCAAAATGGTCAAGTTGTTACGAAAAAAATAGTATTGTAGTTAAAACGTTAAAAATATTCTGTAAATTATCGGTTAAATGTGCTAGATGACAGATTATTATGGGATTTTAAATCGTTGTAAATGATTATTTTGTAATTTCGAAAAATCTTGTCAAAGAAGCAAAATAATGATTGTCTCTAAAAAATTACAAATAATAGAATATAAAGTTTTTTTATATTCTCTACTCTTTCTCATCCCTTTTTTTGGAATGAGCCAAGTTAATATTACTAATGCTGTTCCAAGCGTTTTAATAAATTTTTCAAACACTATGCCCACATCTGTTGGAACAAATCCAAGTACCGCATACGCAGGAAATGGTTTTTCTCCAAACCCAACAATTTCGGGTAGATTAAATTCTAACGCATGGGATGTTCAAGGATTCACTTTTGGAACATTAGGATTTGGAGGAACACAAACATTAGATTCTTTTGGTCGAGGTTCAGTTACTTCGGGAGTTATAACGACAGGAATTTATGCTTTCACTGAATTGCCAGCAACTGTAGCTAATCCAACTTTGATGATTCAACCCGGAGCTGGAGAATTTGCTCCTGGTTCAATAACATTAAGGATAAGAAATAACGGTACATCTAATATGACACAATTACAAGTTTCATATAATTTGTTTTTTAGAAATGATGGCGACATGTCTAATTCGTTCAATTTTTCTCATTCAGACGATAATATCATTTATGTAGAAGAGCCAACAATGGATTTTATTTCTCCAGAATTATTAGATCCGTTTGAATGGGTTCAAGAGTCGGTTTCACCTTCAAGATCTTTTGTGATATCTGGAATAAATGTTGCTCCAGGAGGATTTTACTATATAAGATGGAGTTGCGACGATGTTAGCGGAACAGGAATAAGAGATGAGTTTGGTTTGGATGATATTCAGATAACTGGAACATATGGTGCGCCAGCTCCAGAGATTAATGTTACAGGTGCTGGTATAAAAATATCTAATGGTGATTTATTGCCAAGAGTAGCTGATGGAACAGAATTTGCTCCAATAGGCGCGCCACTTTCCACATTTATTAATACTATTTTAAAAACATTTAATATTCAGAATATAGGTGGATTACCATTAACCATTTCAAGTGTTGTAATTGGAGGTCTCAATCCAGAAGATTTTACAATTTTTATACCAACTGCAGGTTCACCACCAACTGGAACAATAAGTGAAATTATTAGTGGTGCTATTAGTAGTAATGAATTAAATATTGTATTTGATCCAAGTGTGGCTGGATTGAGAAGAGCAACTGTTTACATATATAGTGATGATGCAGATGAAAACCCCTATGTATTTGACATCAGAGGTTATGGATTTAATCCTACTCCAGAAATCACACTAACAGGAAATACTGGTGGTACTGGACCAATTGCTAGTGGAAGTTTAACACCATTAGTAGGCAATAATACTCTTTATACTACTCAAATAGTTGGTGTTACCAATCAAACAAAAGATTTTAAAATAAAAAATGATGGAACAACTGTCCTGACATTAACTGGAGTTAGTCCATATATAACTATTGGAGGAACTAATCCATCCGATTTTTCATTAGTTACTTTTCCAAGTACACCGAACATGAATCCTGGTTTTTTTAAAACATTTTCAATAAATTTTAATCCAACTGCTCCAGGAATTAGAACTGCAATCGTTTCAATTGCTAATAATGATAGTAACGAAAATCCATATACATTCTTAATACAAGGAACAGGAATTTCTCCAGAAATGGATGTTACAGGTAATGGACAGCCAGTAGTTAGTGGTAGTACTGTTCCAACTTTTGTTAACGATACTTTTTTTGATTATATAAATATCAATGCCACAACAAATGATAGAATATTTACAATTCAAAACAACGGAACATCTCCATTGAATATTGGAGCAATTACTATTTCTGGTCCAGCAGCAACGGAATACAGCATATTAACAACACCAGCAGCAACATTAGCAATTGGTGCTTCAACAACTTTTACTATTAGATTTGATCCTTCAAGTGTTGGTCTTAAAGATGCTGTTGTGTCAATCGTAAATAATGATTTAAATGAAAACCCATATACATTTGCTATTAATGGTTATGGAGTTAATTATACAACTTGTGATTTTGGTGCCATAGAAACGATAGCTATTCAAGATTTTGAATCAACACCAGCATTGCCAACTTGGGGTTATACAACAACTGGAGTGACAACATTGACAAATGGAACAGCTTATGCAGTAGCTGGTGATGGCGGTTTGACTAATAAATTTATAGGAGCAAGAAGTTTACAAGCTAGTAATAGTGCAACAGCTAGAATAAATATGAATGCCATCAATACATCTTTATTTAGTGATGTACAGTTAAATGTAAAAATTGGGGCTTTTGCAGGAAATACAGCTGGCGGAATGGATGGAATTGCACCACTAGATAGAGTGATTGCTTCTGTTAGTACAAATGGCGGTTTATCTTGGTCTGATGAAGTTCAAGTTGTTGGAAATAATAATTCTGCTTGGAGTTTTGATTCTGGCATTGCATCAGCTACAAAAGTATTCACAGGAACAAATTTAGTGCAAACATTTAGCCCTTCAAATGCACCATTAGCTGCAATAAACTATCAAACTACTGAAGGATATAGCAACTTAGTAATCACAGGATTGCCTAAAATTTCAAATTTACTAATCAGATTAAGTATAATTTCAAATAGCGGTCAAGAAGTTTGGGCAATAGACAATGTCACTTTGTATGGTAGAAGAGAATTAACATCTACATGGAATGGAACGACTTGGAGCGACGGAACACCAACATCTTCAGTAAAAGCAATTATTGGAGAAAATTACGAGACAATAACAGACGGGAATTTAACAGCATGTAAATGTCAAATTGCTACAGGAAAAATAGTAACAATTGGAACTAATTCTTCGGCAGTTATTGAAAGTAATATAGATAACGGAGGAAGCATTATAATTGAAAACAGTGGTAGTTTAGTACAAAGAAATGATTTTGCTATCAATTCGGGTAATAACATTAATGTTAAAAGAACTACAACCGATATGATTGAGTATGACTATACCTATTGGTCTTCACCTGTTGGAGGACAAACTTTATATAATTTATCTCCTCAAACTTCAGCGGATAGATTTTACGCATTTAGCCCAACACTGGGTAATTGGGTTCCAACAGTTAGAACATCTGTTATGTCAAGAGGAAAGGGTTATATAGTTAGAGCACCAGATTCTTATGGAAATACACCAACTGCTTATAATGCAGAATTTATAGGTTCAATAAATAACGGATTTATTCAAACTCCAATTATTAATTCTGTAAGCGAATGGAATTTAATTGGAAATCCTTATCCATCAGCCATTGATGCAGATGCTTTTTTAGACTTAGCTGCAAATACATCTGTTATCGGTGGAACGATTTACCTTTGGACACATAATACACCAATATCTGCATCTTCAAATTATACCGCAAACGATTATGCTGTATATAATAAATTTGGAGGAGTTGGAACTAGAGCAGCATTAAATCCGGGAATTAATAACACTTATCCATTAGGGAAAATTGCCTCTGGACAAGGATTTTTTGTTAGAGCTTTAGCAAATGGCGATGCAACTTTTATTAATAGTATGAGAATTGCAACTGACAATGCCACCTTCTATAGAACAAATCAAAATCAAAATCAAAATACAGTAGAATCTAATCAAGGTTTGGAGAAACACAGATTGTGGTTGAATTTGACAAATACCCAAGGTGCGTTCAAACAAACGCTTGTTGGTTATGTTCAAAACGGAACTAATGATATAGACAGAGATTTTGATGGAACAACAATTAGCGCTGGAAACATTATCAATTTTTACTCCATTTGTAACAATCAAAACTTATCAATTCAAGGAAGAATGTTACCATTTTCAGAAGAAGATGTTATTCCGCTAGGTTATTCGTCAAATCTTGCAGGAACATTTACTATAACTTTAGAAAATTATGATGGGTTATTCGAAAATTATGAAAGTATATTTTTAGAGGATAAACTTTTAAATAGCATTCATAATATAAAATCTTCACCTTATACTTTTACAACTAGTACAGGAATTCACAACAACAGATTTTCAATTAGATACAACAATCAAAGTTTAGGTAATTCAGATTTTGACAATGCTAATCAAGTAATAATTACTACGAATGATTTGGTTGTTGATGTGTATTCTAACAAAGAAAGCATTGAACAAATAGAAGTTTTTGATATGCTTGGGCGAAAAATACTTTTCAAAAAAGATATAAACGCTTTGAATTATAAAATTGAAAATATAACAACTAACCAAACATTGATAGTCAAAATAAAACTTCAAAACGGAATATACGTTACTAAGAAAGTGATAGTTAATTAATAAAAAAAGGTCTTGAAAATTTTCAAGACCTTTTTTTGTGAAATATAAAATTCAATTATTTTCCTTTTGTAGAAGCTTCTAAATTTCTTTCAATAGAATGTCCTGGTCTAGTCCATTTTGGTTTTTCACCTAATGGTTTATATTGAGAATCTTCTGCCTCAACAGTTGTTGGTTGCATTACTTTGATAAATGGTTTTTGAGGAATTAATCCAAGCATTTCAAACATTTTCATGTCTTCGTTAACATCAGGATTTGGAGTAGTTAATAATTTATCTCCAGCAAAAATAGAATTAGCACCAGCAAAAAAGCACATCGCTTGTCCTTCACGACTCATTTCTGTTCTTCCAGCCGAAAGGCGAACTTGTGTTTCTGGCATAACAATTCTAGTGGTAGCAACCATTCTTATCATTTCCCAAATCTCTACTGGTTTTTCATCTTCCATTGGTGTTCCTTCAACAGCTACTAACGCGTTTATTGGAACAGATTCAGGTTGTGGATTTAAACTAGAAAGAGCAACAAGCATTCCTGCTCTGTCTTCAATACTTTCTCCCATTCCAATAATTCCACCACTACAAACGGTTACGTTAGTTTTTCTAACATTTTCTATTGTTTGCAATCTATCATCAAAAGCTCGGGTAGAAATAACTTCTTTATAATAATCTTCAGAAGTGTCAAGATTATGATTATAAGCATATAAACCAGCTTCCGCTAAACGTTTTGCTTGATTTTCAGTTATCATTCCTAGCGTACAACAAACTTCCATATCTAGTTTGTTGATTGTACGAACCATTTCTAAAACTTGGTCAAATTCTTCGCCATCTTTTACATTTCGCCAAGCTGCACCCATACAAACTCTCGATGATCCTGATGATTTTGCTCTCAAAGCTTGTGCTTTTACTTGCTGAACTGACATTAAATCATTTCCTTTAATGTCAGTGTGATAACGAGCAGCTTGTGGACAATAGCCACAATCTTCTGGACAACCACCAGTTTTTATAGATAACAAAGTAGAAACTTGAACTACATTTGGATCATGATTTTCTCTATGGATAGTTGCTGCTTCATAGAGCAAATCCATCATTGGTTTATTATAAATAGCAATAATTTCTTCTCTTGTCCAATTGTGTTTTGTAATGCTCATAATGACGAATGTATATGGCATCAAAAATAGGCAATTGTTCTAAAGTATCAAAACCTGAATCGATTTATCGGTTAATCATTTAATTGTGTTTTGCTTCGCCAAAATTGCATTGTGATAAAAACTACGATTACTGACGATGCAAGACCTTCAAATAAAAGTCCGAAACAATATTCGTTTACGGTTGCTCCACCAAAAAGAAATTGTTCTGATAAACTGCTAATATATTCCGTTCCGCCTTTGCTGTAGATGTAAAAAAGCAAACCTGAAATACTAATTAACACACCAATTAAAGCGGTTAATCCTGCAGAAAGTAGATTGGTTAAGTAACCACTTTTTCCTTCGAAAATATTTTGTTTGACGGTGCGATTAACACCAAAAAAAACAAACAAAACATTTAAAACTCTTAAATAATAATTGTTTGACAACCCAAGTAATTCCATTATTAGAAAATAGCCAGCAATTCCCAAAGCAATTAAAATTCCGTTGATAAGTTCTTTTGGTAATTTCATAGTGAGTAGTTTTTTTGGTTAAAAAAATTCGAAGCACTATCAAATTTAAGTTAAAAAATATTGATATTCAATATTTTAACATAAAGATTAGAGTTGTTCTATCTCAAGAATGGATAGATAGTAGATTTAAAAATTTTCTGAGATAAACTTTAGAGATTTTAGCTTGTCCTCAGAAAGTTGTTTTTTTAACAATTCAATTGATTCAAATTTTTGCTCATCACGAATTTTTTCTAAGAATGAAACTTCAATAATTTTACTATAAATATCATCATTAAAATCAAAAAGATAAACTTCTATTGACTGCGATGTTCCGCCAACAGTAGGTTTTGTTCCGATATTCATCATGCCAAAAACAATTTGTTTTTCAACTAGTGTTTTGACAATATAAACACCATTAGAAGGAATGAGTTTATACTCTTCTTTAATTTCGATGTTTGCCGTTGGAAAACCTATAGTTCTTCCGAGTTGATTTCCTTTTATGACAATGCCGCTTATTGTATAAGTATATCCTAAATATTGATTGGCTAATTTTATATTTCCTTCTAAAAGAGCGTTTCTAATTTTTGTTGAACTTATTGCAACTTCTTGAATTTCTTCAGCTGAAATTTGTTCTACTTCAAAACCATATTTTTCTCCAAAAGAAATTAAGTCATCAATATTGGCTGTTCTATTTTTACCAAATCTATGATCGTGACCAATAATAATTTTATGAATATTAAATTTATCAACCAAAACTTGTTTTACAAAATCTTCAGCTGTTAACTGTGAAAACGCTTTGTCAAACGGATGAATAACTAGATTATCAATAGAAGCATTTTTAATTAGAGTTGTTTTTTCTCCAATAGTGTTAAGCTGTTTCATTTCTGTTCCTGCTTGTAGAACTGTTCTTGGATGAGGAAAAAAAGTAAGTACAATGCTTTCACAATTTTCACTTAATGCATTCTGAGAAATTTTCTCTAAAATCTTTTCATGTCCAACGTGAACACCATCAAAAGTTCCAATGGTTACTATTGTTTTTTTGTCAGTTTTAAAATCAGAAATATTTTTGAATAATTTCAATTCTTTTTTTTTGCAAAAATAATGTAATAATTTAATTTACCGTATTGCAAATATTTATATTTTTCGCAAATATTGAGTGACATTTTTAATGTTAAAACCACAATAATCGCTTGATTATCCGATAAAAATGCTTTTTTACTTAAATTATTAAAAATAATTAACTTCAAAGTATTAGATTTGAAGTCTTAAAAAAAACTTTTATAAAAAATGAAGAAAATTATTTTATCTTTTTTCCTTTTAACTACAGTTGCAATTAATGCTCAAAGATCTTGTGGAGTAAAAGAAAAAATGCAACAAATTATGGCTGATCCAGCTCAAAGAGAAATTTATTTAGAATATCAACAAAAATTCCAGCAAGAATTAAATAGACTTTCTAATAATGAATTTAGAAGTGGAGAAACAGCAGAAAACGTTAATGTTACTAAGAGAATTCCTATTGCGGTTCATTATCCATCAGTAGCAACAACAGCATCTGCTGCGTTAAAAACTTGTTTACGAACACTAGCACAAAGTCAAGTGAATATTCTTAATGCCGATTATAATGCAACAAATACAGATGTTAGTAACTGGAATTCTGTATCATCATTGTATCCAATCGTTCCTGGAGTTGGAGATATGGATGTTGAATTTGTTATTGCTACTCAAAATCATCCAGCTGCATCAGGAATTGCAAGCGGAACAGTTGCTGTCACTTTTGGGACTGATTTTTTGAATGGTTCTGATACCGATACAACATGGAGTGGTTATGTAAATCTTGTTGTTAGATATGCTGATGGGAATTTAGGATATTCTCCACTAGGTGGTTTGCCATCTTTTGGTTATACTGTTGTTATTGATACGGCTGCTTTTGGTTCTGGCGCAGGATGTACAGGATATGTTCCTGGCGCACCATATAATAAAGGAAGAACATTAACGCATGAACTTGGACATTTTTTCAATCTTGACCATACATTTAATGGATGTGGAACAGCTTGTTCTACTCAAGGCGATGCAGTGTGTGATACTCCAGCATCAGACGAGCCAGTATTTGGTTGTCCAACTGCTGGAAGTGTAAATGGATGTGTTTCTGGTCAAAAAGTGTTGACTATGAATTATATGGATTATACAAATGATGCATGTATGTATATGTTTACACCTGGTCAAGCGGCAAGAATGACAGCTTGGTACAACACAATTTCTGGCCAATTAAGAAGTAATACTTTGGCTAATGAAGAAATCGTAAAAAACAACTTTACTATTGCTCCAAATCCTAATAATGGTTCATTTACAATTCAATTTAAAGATTTGTCTAGTGACTATTCTGTAGAGGTTTTTGATGTTTCTGGAAGAATTGTTTTTGAAAATTATTATACTTTATCTTCTAATTTATCACAAGATATTACATTAGATAAACCAAGTAGTGGTTTGTATTTTGTAAATGTGAAAAGTGGAAGTTCAATTACAACTGAAAAAATTATAGTGAAATAATTTTTTCTACCATAAAATAAAAAAGCCCCAATTTTGGGGCTTTTTTATTTGCCATTATATTCATTCATCGTATTATTCAATCCTGCAAGTGCAAAAGATTGGATTGCGTTTTTGATAACTTCAAATCTTTCAGGAAGTTTAGATTTTTCTTCTTCATCCCATTCTCCCAAAACATAATCAACTTGTTGCCCTTTTTTAAATTGATCACTAATTCCAAAACGAAATCGAGGATATTCAACGGAATTGAGGACTGCTTGAATATTTTTCAAACCATTGTGTCCACCATCACTACCTTTCGCTTTTATTCTAATGGTTCCAAATGATAAATTCAAATCGTCAGTGATTATTAATATGTTTTCTTTTTCAATATTTTCTTTCTCCATCCAATATTTGACCGCTTTTCCACTCAAGTTCATATAAGTGCTTGGTTTTAGCAAAATCAGTTTTCTTCCTTTGATGTTAAATTCCGCTACATCACCTAATTTCAATGTTTGAAAAGATAAATTTTCTTTTTCAGCAAGATAATCTAATGCTTTAAAACCTATGTTATGACGTGTGTTAGCATATTCGGAACCAATATTGCCTAGACCAACAATTAAAAACTTTTTCATTGAATGTATTTCTTCCTTATTCTTATTACCAAAAAAACTATTGAACCAATTCATAGTACAAAAATAGCGCAATTGGCTGTAAAATAAAAAAAGCACCAGTTATAAACTGATGCTTTTTTGTAATAAGCTTTTTGAAAATTATTTTTTCTTTTTTGCTCCACCTTTTTCTGCTTTTGCAGCTTCTTGAGCAGCTTTCATAGCAGCACGTGAAATCTTCACTTGAGCAATAACAGTATTATCAGGGTGAATTAATTTGAAATTATTAGTAGCTAATTTAGTTACATATAATTTGTTACCCATTTGTAACTCTGAAATGTTAGCCTCAACATAATCAGGAAGGTTTTTTGGTAACGCTTTTACTTTAACTCTTCTTAAGTTTAAACGTAAATCACCACCTAATAAAACACCTGGAGATGTTCCAACAACTTTCACAGGAACTTCCATCATAATTTCTTTGTTTTCATTCAATTGAAAGAAATCAATGTGTAAGATTTTGTCTGAAACTGGGTGAAACTGAATGTCTTGAAGAATAACATTGGTTGTTTTTCCAGCCAAATCAACTACAACGGTGTGTGCGTTTGGAGTGTAAACCAAGCCCTTGAATGCTTTTTCTTCTGCTGCAAAATGTACTGGTTGACTTCCTCCGTAAATAACGCAAGGAACCATTCCAGCATTACGTATGGCTTTAGTCGCAACTTTGCCCACGCTTTCTCTTTCTGATCCTTTAATCGTAATCGATTTCATTGTATAAATATATAATTAATAAAAAAATACTTTTTTAAATTACATCAGGAATTTACCGCTGATGGAATTGTTGTGTTGCACCATGTGCATTACTTCTGCAAAAAGAGGCGCACAACTCACCACTCTTATTTTGTTTGATTCTTTCTTTAAAGGAATAGAATCGGTAACTATCAATTCAGTCAATTTTGAATTCTCAATCTTTTCGTATGCATCACCCGAAAGAATAGCATGAGTACAAATTGCTCTAACGCTTAAGGCGCCTTTTTCAATCATTAAATCAGCCGCTTTTGCTAATGTTCCGCCTGTGTCAATCATATCGTCAACTAAAACGACATTCCTTCCTTTAACTTCACCAATCAACTCCATCGTATCAATTACATTAGCTGCTTTTCTTTGTTTGTAGCAAATCACAACATCAGATTCTAGAAATTTTGAATAAGCATAAGCTCTTTTCGATCCACCCATATCTGGTGATGCAATTGTCAAATTATCTAATTGCAATCCTTTAACGTAAGGTAAAAAGATTGTTGAGGCAAACAAATGATCAACTGGTTTTTCAAAAAAACCTTGAATTTGATCCGCATGCAAATCCATCGTCATAATTCGAGTTGCACCAGCAGTTTCTAATAATTTTGCTACTAGTTTTGCTCCAATCGGAACTCTTGGTTTGTCTTTTCTGTCTTGTCTTGCATATCCAAAATAAGGAATTACAGGAGTTACGTGTCTGGCTGATGCTCTTTTTGCGGCATCAATCATCAACAATAATTCCATTAAATTGTCTGCACTTGGAAAAGTGGAACAAACAATAAAAACGCGTAATCCTCGTATCGATTCTTCAAACGAAGGTTGGAATTCACCATCACTAAATCTTGAGAACGTAACTTTACCTAGCGAAACTCCATAGTTTTTGGCTATTTGTTCAGCTAAATGGACACTTTGGGAACAAGCAAATATTTTTGCTTCTGGTTCTTGATGTGACATTTTAATTTGTTGTTTTTATTCCGCTGCGCTACATACAATTCGGCTTGGACATCTGTCATCAGCTTCTACTATATAATTGCCTCGGGTGTAGTTAGTTAGTTGTGTTTCGTATTAACGAGGTGCAAATTTAGGAATAAAATCCGACTGTGAAAGTATATTTTTAACTATTTTTTTGAATCAGTGAAGAAAAATTATTTACATTTGCACCCACAAATTGATAATTATCAATGTCTAGATGGTTTGATTGTAATTAGTTTTTTCTAAAATTAATATTTTTAAAACCATTCAATCCTTTGCCCGGATGGCGGAATTGGTAGACGCGCACGACTCAAACTCGTGTACGAAAGTGTGTGGGTTCGATTCCCACTCTGGGTACAAAACCTTCAAGGAAACTTGGAGGTTTTTTTATTTATATTTGAAAGTAAAAATATAATTATACGATTTCCAACCTTTTTTCGTTTTTACTACTCTATACGAATATAAATCTTCGACATTATGAAAAATTTAATTTGGATTACGCTTTTATTTTCAGCAATTTCTTTTGCTCAAAAACCAATTTTTACTACGGCAAAAGTTAAATCGGCAACGGTTTATTTTAATGCTGCCGAATTATCACAAACTACATCAGTCAATCTTCCTGCTGGAACGAGCGAAATTGTAATTAAAAATGTAGCCGATTATTTGAATGAAAGTACAGTTCAAATTGGTGCGCCGAATTCGGTAACCGTTTTGTCTGTTCAGTTTACTCAAAATTATATTTCGGAATATGAAATTGACGAAACCAATCCGGTGATTAAAAAAGTGCGCGACAGCATTACTTGGACTGAAAAAGAAATCAAGAAAACTCAAATTGATGCTTATTCGCACCAACAAACCATTGCGTTATTGGATGGAAATCAAAATGTAGCTGGAGCAAATTCGGGATTGAATGTAGCCGAATTGATGAAACTCGTTAATTACTACAAAGCCAAAAGAACCGAATTGGACAACAACATCGTAACTTTAAAAGAAAAAGAAACAAAACTTGGTCAAAAATTAAGTGCGTTAAAGTCCAAACTGGAAATCAATACGCAAAAAGAAGAGAAAAACTCCAAAGGGAAATTGATTATCCAAGTAATGAATGAAATTGCTGGATTAGTGAATTTAGACATTAATTATATTACTAATAATGCAAGTTGGTCACCGTTTTATGATTTGCGTGCGGACAATGTAAATTCGCCAATCAACATGATGTATAAAGCGCAAGTAACCCAATGGACAGGAATTGATTGGAAAAAAGTCAACTTAACGTTATCATCGGGAAATCCTAATCAGAATAATCAAGCACCAATTTTAAGTTCGTGGTTTTTGAGGTATGGAAATCCTGAAGTTTATTATGATGATTACGAATCAAAATCTAATACTCTTCAAGAAGTTGTAGTCGTAGGATATGGAACCGCTAAAAAAGATAAAAACAAAAGTTATTTTGGAAGAGCAATCGAAGCTGATATTAAAGAAAACCAACTCAACGTTTCTTTCGACATCGACAT
>DAOLYL010000047.1:0-4776 GCA_035425765.1 Flavobacterium sp.
TTGATTTTTAACAAATACGAACGTTCTAGGGTTTTGAAACCAAAATAATCGTAGTTAAAATCGCGGTTGTATATAATGTGAGAGTTTAAAAACTCGGCATTTTCTTGAATAACTTTATGTACTTCTTCAGATAAAAGCGGTGCTTCTTGGTTGGTTCTTGGGTTTACATAGTGAAACATTTCGTTCATCGTTTCCGAGAATGATTTGTTGGTATTTTTATGTAAATTGGAAATGGCAATTCGTGCTGCTAACTGAGCATAATCAGGATGTGTAACTGTCATAGAAGCAGCAGTTTCGGCTGCAAGATTATCTAATTCAGAAGTTGTTACACCATCGTATAAACCTTCAATAACTTTCATTGCCACTTTTACGGCATCAACTAATTCATTTAAACCATAGCACAGTTTTTTAATTCTGTCTGTGATTTTGTCAAACATTACTGGTTCTTTGTGACCATCTCTTTTAATTACGTACATACTTTTTGTTTTTTGAAATAGAAAATCCCTTCTCTATTTCGGTTAGTTTTGTTTTTTGTTAATCCCTTAACTTAATTCAATTATGAATTAAAAATTACGAATTACGAAAATTACTAAACTGATTTTCAGCAGATTTTAATTTGTGTAATTCAATTTTTCGGTTGGATATAATTAAACCGATTTTTTAGTGCTATGGTTTACTTCCTAGCCCTGATGGAAGTGGTATCGTCTTTTTTGACGATAGTAACGGACAGCAGGAAAATGGTTTCCATAAAATGCCCAAACGATTCGCTCCTAAAAATCAGCGTCGAAACTAATTTTTTGATCGTCGGTATCTTTTGACATTACGCCTGCTTTTTGGTATTCGGCAACGCGTTTTTCAAAGAAATTGGTTTTTCCTTGTAGTGAAATCATGTCCATAAAATCGAACGGATTGCTTGAATTGTAAATTCTGCTGCAACCTAATTCTACTAATAATCTATCGGCTACGAATTCTAAATATTGTGTCATTAAATTAGCGTTCATTCCGATTAACGAAACCGGCAAACTTTCTGTAATAAACTCTCTTTCAATGGTTAACGCATCAGTAATGATTTCGGTAATTCTGGCTTTAGAAACTTTGTTTATCAAATGGTGATTGTGTAAATGCACGGCAAAATCACAGTGAACGCCTTCGTCGCGAGAAATTAATTCGTTAGAAAACGTCAAACCTGGCATTAATCCGCGTTTTTTTAACCAAAAAATCGAACAAAATGCGCCTGAAAAGAAAATTCCTTCTACGGCTGCAAAAGCAATTAATCTTTCGGCAAAAGAATCGGAACCAATCCATTTTAAAGCCCAATCTGCTTTTTTCTTAATGGCTGGAAAAACTTCTAATGCGTTGAAAAGTGACGCTTTTTCGGCTTCGTCTTTTACATACGTATCGATCAAAAGTGAATAGGTTTCGCTGTGAATGTTTTCCATCATGATTTGGAAACCGTAGAAAAATTTTGCTTCGGGATATTGTACTTCGTTCACAAAATTTTCGGCTAAATTTTCGTTCACAATTCCGTCAGAAGCAGCGAAAAACGCTAAAATATGTTTTACAAAATATTTTTCGTCATCATTTAATTTGTTATTCCAATCGGATAAATCTTGGTGCAAATCAATTTCTTCAGCTGTCCAAAAACTAGCTTCCATTTTTTTATACCAATCCCAAATATCATGATGTTTTATTGGGAAAATCACGAAGCGGTTTTTGTTTTCTTGTAAAATTGGTTCGATAGTCGCCATTTTGAATTTATTTTTAAATTATTTGGGTGCTTTTTTGACTGTTTCAGTATGTTACAAAGATTGTCAAACCAAACGGAAAATGAAAGCCAAACTTATCCACAAATCGAGTTAGTTTTTAACAAACGTGACCTTTCATCGATATTTTAACAAAAACATTAATTTATTGATTTTAAGTTATTTACGAAATATAAATTTTTCAAAAACCGCATAGACAGAGGAAATTAGGAAAATACGCATGCTAAAATTTTAACATTTTTGAAACCGTTAAAAAGTGAATTTTAGACATAAAAAAAGTGGTTTTTCAAATTGAAAAACCACTTTAAAATTTTGGAAAAATATTTTGACTATTTATCGTCAGAAATATAGGTTTTGTTACCGTTTTTGTTGATGTAATATTTTCCACCTCTTGGTCCAGTATATACTTTTTTACCTTTGTATGAACCGGTAACTTTATCTGAAACTTTTTTCTCGGCAGCTTTTGAAAGTGTAGTTTCTTTCATGTCTTCTTTTTCTTCAACAGCCGTTTTTTTGGTTTTTGCTACTGTATTTTTAGTTTTTGCAGCGGTTTTATTCGCTTCAGCATTTGCTTTGTTGGCTACCGTTTTTGCTTTTGTTTCTGTTTTTTTAACTTCTTTGTCGGCTGCGTTTTTAAAACGTTTGTCGACTGTTCCGTCTTTTTTTAGTTTAACCGCTTTGTCTTCTACTTCTTTTTTGGTTTTAGTAGTTTTTGCTTTTGCTTCTTTTTCAGCATCTTTCTTTGCTTTTGCTTTTTCGGCTTTTAGCTTTTCAAGCTTTGCTTTGTTTTCAGCAGCTGTTTTCTCGGTTTTAGTTTTTGCCTTCTCCTTCACGGTTTGAGCAAAAGTTGTATTTGAAAATACAAATACGAAACATAATAAGATTAGTTTTTTCATGATTTTAATTTTTTATAGTTTAAAATTAGTGATTTTTAGTTTACAAAATATGTGCCAAATGATTTTTTTTAACCACATAGAAACATAGATTTTTTAATTTTAGAAGTCGTTTCACTTAGTTACAGAAAATCATAGTCATTCGAACATAAAAATTTGCTGCTTTTTACTCTTCACTATTTACTCTTTACTTTTTTCTAAAAATAAGCTCTTAATTGTACATTTCCGGTGTGAATTGTTTGGCTTGTTTCGGTTTTTCTTCCTAAATAATTGATGTTGATGTCGAGAAATTCGGTTAAGTTTTTCTGCAAAAGCAATCGCCACGTTAGGTTTTGTCCAGGTTGCAATCCTTCGAGCATTTGAAACGCCACTGGCGACAAAGCATCACCATCAAATTTATTTTGATACAATGAAAATTCGCCATTCATCGTGAATTTCTTTTCGCCTGCATAAGAAAATGACGTTCCAAAACGATTTTGAAGCAAAGTTTCGCCAACGCCAAGCTGATTTTCTTTGTTTTGGTATTCATAAAAAATATCCAAACTTGTGTTTTTATTAAACAAATAGGAAATCTTTGGACTTAACTGATAACCAATAACTTCAAAGTTTTTACTAGCGTAATTTTCTGAAGCCAATTCGGTTTTAATGGTTTTTGAATTCAAATTAAATAACCATGATTTTTTCAGCAAATGAATATACTGCAATTGATGGGATTTGTTTTTACTTTCTTGCGAACCTACTGAAAGCAAGCTTTTCAAACGATTTTCAGTAAAAGTATAAGTCACTGAATGTTTCTGTTTTCCTCGATTGTAAAACAAACTGTTTCTGAAACTGGTATTCAATCCTAGAAGATTTTCTTCGGTAGTTGAAAACGGATTTAGGTCGAAATTATCTCCACTTCGTTGAATTTTTCGTTCTATCAAATACGACGTTTGATTATAAAAATAGGACAATATCTTTTTAAAACCTGTTGCATTTTGCCACTGAGATGTATTTAATGTCAACGATTGTGAAAACCTATTTTGATGCGTTTTTACAAATTCTTGATTGGGCAAAAACACCCGAACATACTTTGCCTGATCAGGAAAAGGCGCAACTTCAAACTCTTGCAACTCTTGAATTCCGTTGTTATTGTAATCAATCCAAGTAAAAACTCCTTGACCTGGTTCAACTTCTAAGTAAGTGAATTCCTGTTGCGCAATGGAACCAGAAGTCGTTTCATAAGCGGTTGAAATTTGCATCAACTGATTGAAATATTGGTCGTTATACAACAATCTTGAGTTTAATGAAGGTTCGTTTCCACGCAAATTATCTTCAAACTTCAGGTTTCTGTAATTGATAAAAACAGATAAATCGCTTTTTTTGGTTTGAACCAATTTAGATTTCAAATAATAGGAATTGGAAGTATTCACTTTTTGGAGCAATCCATTTTGCAAACTATCGTTTACGCGTTGCAAATAACCCAATTCGACATACACTTTTGTACTATCACCACGACCAACAAACGCACCATATTCTGTAAATCGTTGACTTAAAGCCGAAAGCTGATTGGTTGCAACCAATTTTTCTTTGTTGTTTTCTAAACGTAAACTTGCGCCAACCCAATTTTTATTAAAATGATAACGTGCTTGCGTTTGATTTCGAATAAAAGAAGACGTTGCATAGTTTCCATCGCTTTTTAGAACGCTGGCATTTTGTAAAATATTCCAATCTTTTAACTTGAAAAAACCATTCACTAAATGCCGATTTCCTGAAAAACTTTTCGAAAAATCGAGCTTTTCAAACTGATAGGTTAATTTTCCCTTTTCGGGTAAAATAAAATCCAAACCATTGATGAGCAAACTTTGATTTCCTTCAAAAGACGTTAAATTCCAATCGCGATTGAACTCAATATTGAACAATCGCTCTATGGTTTGGAAATTTTCCTGAACAAATTGATAATTTCCAAAAGCGTCAATTTGCCATTTTTTACTCAACAATCGCTGTTTGAAATTCAATCTTCCAGCAATACCTTTATTATTATCGTCATCAATGGAAGAAAATAAATTTTGATCATTATTGCTTACGCCAATTTCAAAATCAACTACTGTTTTTTCGTTTGGATTAAACTTTCCAACAAC
>DAOLYL010000047.1:4876-7984 GCA_035425765.1 Flavobacterium sp.
ACATCATTTTCAGAATACAAATATCCGCCTAAACTCCATTTTTTAGCTTCATGATTTGCTCCAGCATAGGTAAAAAAACGCGTGTAACTTCTGTCGGAATATTGATATTCAATAACAATTCGCATTTCGGAAGTGATTGGAAAAAGCGAAGTGAAAGTAATTTCTCCAGCATTATAATCAATGATATAATCGTTGTTTTCGCCACGTTTTTTCAGAATTCCGTTAACGTAAACTCGTTCTGAACCCGAAATTACCAAAACATACAATTCGCCATTGTTTCCTCGCAATTTATATGGACCTTGATTTCCTTCTTGTCCAGTGAACGAACTTTTGGCATATTGTCCGCGAACCAAAGCCGCCGAAGCAAAAATGTCGGTTTTGTTTTCTTCGCCACCAAAGGTAAAATGCGTAGAAAGTCCTTGTACTTTTTTATTGAAATTTAGAAACCGTGATTGACGATTTTCGAGAAATAAATCTCCAGCGCGAATGTTCCATTTATCGGTGAAAAGTTCGATGAAAATTTGGTCAAATTCATCCAATTTTTGAGAATATCCGCAATCTTGCAACGGAATATTACTATCTTGAATGGAAGCACGAAGCGAAACTTTATCGGAGATTTTTCCAGTAATTTGCAAATCGAGGTTGGAACTAACCGTTGCGTTTTGATTGTTTCCAACCGTTACGCCACGAGTTATGCTTCCAGATGTGTTTAATCCGTCGAAAGGCACAAATTTTTTAACCGAGCGATTGACTTTATACAGATTTTCGTTTTCGTTGGGAACAATTCGGTCTTGGTCGTAAATGCTATAAGTTTTGGTTAAAAAGTCAGGATATTTCAGGTATTGAACGGTAATGCTGTCTTTGGCATTAAATCCGTTTTTGAAGATTAATTTCCCTTTTTTGAAATCGATTTTATAAAAAGAAGTATCAATTGGCGTTCCGTCTGCTAATTGCATTTTGAAAAACCCCGAATTGATACTTACTTTTTCGATGCTAATTGTATCGGTAGAAACGGCAACTTTTTTAGTTTGATACAACGATGCTTTTTCCTGAGCCGAAAGCTTGGAAAACCCAACGAAGAATATCAGTAAAAAAAGTTTTTTTAGCATACATACTTATAACGTAAAAAAGCTGTTTTGAGTATAAAAAATGTAAATTCAAATATAAAAAAACCATTAAGAAATTAAGAAAAATTAAGAAACATAACCTCTTAATGAAACTTAATTTCTTAATGGTTTCATTTTCTGTAAAAAATTACTCCTTCGTAACCAATTGCATTGTTTCTCTAGAAATTTGTTTTACCAAAACATTTTTATCTTTTCCGACAATTTGTGCTGCTTTTTCATCAAAATGACGAATGGTGTAAAGCGATACATTTTCGTTATAGGAAACTTTGAATTTTTTAGACAAAATAGCTTTCAATTCGTTAAAATTTCCAAATTTATCTTCTACACAAACCGAAAAACTAATCGCTGAATTTTGAATTAAACTGGTTTTGATTTTGAATTTATGAAGCAAAGCAAAAATTTCGCTAATATTTTCTTCCATGATAAAAGAAAAATCAATAGACGAAAGCGACAGTAACAATTGATCTTTTTTCACAATAAAACAAGGCGTTTGTGGCTCTAAATCGGCACCTTTTGAAACACTTGTTCCTGGCAATAACGGATTGACAAACGATTTTACAAAAAGTGGAATTTCTTTTTTCTGTAACGGTTGTAATGTTTTTGGGTGAATAACAGATGCACCATAAAACGCTAATTCGATTGCTTCGCGATAGGAAATTTGATTTAGCAAAACTGCATTTTCAAAATATCTTGGATCGGCATTTAAAACCCCAGGAACATCTTTCCAAATCGTTACACTTTCGGCACTAAGACAATACGCAAAAATCGCCGCGGTATAATCAGAACCTTCACGACCTAAAGTAGTTGTGAAATTATTTTCATCGGAACCTAAAAATCCTTGTGTGATATTCAGCGCTTTTTTCTTTATACCTTTTGAAATTAGTTGTTGTGTTTTTTCCCAATCTAATTCGGCATCACGATAATTGTTATCTGTTTTGATGAAATTTCTAACATCAATCCAATTATTTTTTAAACCCGCATGATTGAAATAATGGCTAACAATTGTAGTCGAAATAATTTCTCCATAACTAACCACTTGGTCATAAACAAAGTTATAATTAGGCGATTTATTACTACGGATAAAATACTCTAAATCAGCAAAATGACTGTTTACCGCATAAAAAACATCGTGTTCTTCGTCGTCAAACAAGTCCATCAAGATTTGATTGTGATACTTTCGAACTTCTTGCAACGAAGCGTGAAGTTCGTTCGACTTTTCGAAATAATTCTTGATAACTGTTTCTAAAGCGTTTGTGGTTTTTCCCATAGCGGAAATTACTAAAAGCGTGTCTTCATGACCAACTTTTTCAAGAACGCTAAACACATTTTTTATTCCATCAGCATCTTTAACTGATGCACCACCAAATTTGAAAATTCTCATTATAAATTAGTTAAAAATTCATTTATTCCTTGTTCATCCATTTGAACTACGCGCCAATCTTCTAGAATTTTTGCGCCTGACTTTTTATAAAAATTAATTGCCTGAATATTCCAGTCTAAAACTGCCCATTCTATTCGGCGGACATTGTCTTTTTTTCCTTGTTCTATTATTTTTGAATACAATGCAAAACCAATTCCCGAACCACGCATTTTTTCTTTAACTATTAAATCTTCCAAATGAATAGTTTTTCCTTTCCAAGTGGAATAACGATAATAAAAAAGTGCTATTCCAACAATTTCGTCATTTATCTTAGCAATAAAAGTATGAAACAAAGGGTTTTCTCCAAAACCATCTTTTTCTAAATCGGCAACGGTAACTACAACAGCATCAGGTTCTTTTTCGAAAGTAGCTAATTCTTGAATGAGTTCAAGAACGGCTTTCATGTCTTTTTTTTCTCCTTTACGGATAATCATTTTAAAAAAATTTGGAACAAAAATACAATTAATAATTTCTTCTTGAAAGCGCTTTTTTCTTTAACAAATTTATCGATATTTGCAAAACTAACTACAACGATTTCGTAATGGAAGAACGCAACAAAAC
>DAOLYL010000047.1:8084-9912 GCA_035425765.1 Flavobacterium sp.
GAAGATTTTTTACAACCAGGAACACAACAAGTTGCTGCTGGTTATGTAATTTATGGAACTTCTACGATGTTAGTTTACACAACTGGTCATGGCGTAAACGGTTTTACATTAAATCCTGCCATTGGAACTTTTTACCTTTCGCATCCGAATATGCAATTTGCCAAAGATGGAAACATTTATTCTATCAATGAAGGAAATTATGTTCATTTCCCGCAAGGTGTAAAAGATTATCTAAAATATTGTCAGCTAGAAGAAGATGATCGACCTTATACTTCGCGCTACATTGGAAGTTTGGTTTCTGACATTCATAGAAATATGATTAAAGGCGGCATTTATATTTATCCAACGAGTTCAAAATCGCCTAACGGGAAACTACGATTATTATACGAATGTAACCCAATGGCATTTATTGCAGAACAAGCTGGCGGAAAAGCTTCAGATGGTTTTGGACGAATTATGGAAATAAATCCAACCGAATTGCATCAGCGTGTACCGTTTTTCTGCGGAAGTTATAATATGGTTAGCAAAGCGGAAGAATTTATGGCAAAATATTGTTAAAAAAAACTCCTCTCGTTTTAAAACCGAGAGGAGTTTTTTTTTATTTATTCATGTGTATCATTTCGTAAACAAACGTATCTAAATCTACATCCATTACTAAAAGTGACAATGCTTTATCAATAATCAAAGGTACATTTCCTGGTGTAAAACCCAATGCTAATGCAAACTTAGTTAAGATTTCTTTCTGCTTTGGTCCAAGAACGTGATCAGCATAAACCATTCTTGACAAATCATACAAACGCTCCAAACGTTGCGAATGCAAATACGGTGGATTAATTGGATATTTCAAAGGATTTTCTAAAATCTCTTCATATTCTGAAGCCGAAATTTCCAAACGAATAGCCAGTTTATCCAAAAACTCTTTTTCTTCTCTACTCATATCACCATCGGCAATGGCAACACGAACAATCGCGGAAAAATGACCTTTATTTCTACTCTTAAACTCGCTATCAAATAAATCTGAAATGGACATAATTTTTGTTTTTGTTGTGCAAATATAATTCAATTTACCATTTTAAGAAAACCATTCTACAATGTTTTCATGTGTTTTTTGTTAGGATTTTATTTTTTTTACTAAGTTTACATACCTAAACTACTTTTTTTGCTATGTCAGACTTCTGGATTTACTTCAACGTTGGTCTAAAACACGTGCTTGATATACACGGCTATGACCATGTGCTTTTTCTTTTAGCGCTAACTGTTCCTTATGATGCAAAAGCATGGAAGCGAATTCTAATTCTAGTTTCACTTTTCACACTTGGACACACATTATCATTGTTTTTAGCCGTTTTTGGAATTGTAAAAATCAACCCAACATTTATAGAATTTTTAATTCCAATAACCATATTAATAACTGCAATTTTCAATTTATATTCCACTGGAAAATCCGCCAAAAAAGACAACATGACTTTCATTGGTTTCGTGACACTTTTCTTTGGAATTATTCACGGATTGGGCTTTTCCAACTATTTCAACAGCATACTTTCCGGTTCAGCAACCGACAAATTATTACCCATGTTTGAATTTTCACTCGGAATCGAAGCCGCACAAATTATTGTTGTTATAGCTGTATTAATTTTGGCTTTCATCTTTCAAACACTCTTTAAATTCTCAAAACGCGACTGGATTTTAACCGTTTCCGCCTTCATCATCGGAGTAGTAACACCAATGATTCTCCAAAGCGAAATTTGGCAAAACTAAAATTTAACTAAATAATTCTTAAACTATTTCTAGAAGCGAATCGTTTAGGTATCTTTGTTATCCTTTTTCC
>DAOLYL010000047.1:10012-14069 GCA_035425765.1 Flavobacterium sp.
GGGCTAAAAAGGAAACCATTTGAATTTATGAAAGAACAAAAACAACACAAATACGACGTAGCTTATCTAAGAATAGCTGCCGAATGGAGTAAACTTTCTTATTGCAAACGCAAACAAGTTGGTGCCATCATCGTTCGCGATAGAATGA
The DNA here is from genome assembly GCA_035425765.1 of Flavobacterium sp. Taxonomy (GTDB): domain Bacteria; phylum Bacteroidota; class Bacteroidia; order Flavobacteriales; family Flavobacteriaceae; genus Flavobacterium. Next base: position 10,161 of record DAOLYL010000047.1, read on the forward strand.
TAATTTCCGATGGCTACAACGGAACACCATCTGGCTTTGAAAACTGTTGCGAAGACGACGAAGGTTTAACCAAATGGTACGTTCTTCATGCCGAAGCCAATGCCATTTCAAAAGTAGCGCGTTCTACTCAAACCTGCGAAAATGCTACTTTATACATTACACTTTCGCCGTGCAAAGAATGTAGTAAATTAATTCACCAATCCGGAATTAAACGTGTCGTTTTTCAAAATGGTTATCGTGACACTTCTGGATTAGAATTTTTAGAAAAAGCCGGAATTGAAGTTACACAAATTCAAGATTTAGAAAGTTAAAAATACTGAAACAATTCAGTAAATCCATGAAATCAAAAGACAAATATTTACCCATTTTACTTTTTGCCTGCGTTGGCTTAGGAATCATGATTGGAGGAATTATAAACTTCCCCGAACATTATTCTACTCCAAAAAACGCTCCGAAAGCAAAACTCAACAAATTAATTGATTTCATTAATAATGAATATGTTGACGATGTCAATTCGGATTCAATTGTGGATTTAACTGTCAACAGTATTTTAGAAAAACTAGATCCACATTCTATCTATTTACCACCAAGCGAACAAACCACTGAAGCCGAAATTATGAAAGGTGATTTTGTTGGAATTGGTGTAAATTTCTATATGTATAAAGACACCGTTACAGTGGTAAATCCATTACCAAATGGTCCAGCAGCAAAAGCTGGAATTCAAGCTGGTGACCGAATATTATTTGCAGGAAAATCAAAACTTTATGGAAGAAATTTACCTTCGGATAGTTTATTTACGAAATTAAAAGGCGAAGAAGGAACCAAAGTAAATTTAATGGTTTACAGAAAAAGCACCAATAAAAAAATCAATCTAACGGTAACTCGCGCAACAGTTCCGATAAAAAGTGTTGACATTGCTTTGATGATAAATAAAACTACTGGCTACATTAAAATTAATCGTTTTGCCGAAACGACCTACGATGAATTCCTAAAAGGATTGAGTAATTTAAAACAAAAAGGAGCAAAAAGTATCGTTGTTGATGTTAGAAATAATGGTGGTGGATATTTAGAAAAAGCAGTTGAAATTGCAGATGAATTTCTAAAAGAAGATGAACTTATTGTTTTCACAAAAAATAAAAAATCAATTATAAACAAAACTTTTGCCACTACCGAAGGTATTTTTGAAAACGGAAAAGTTACCATTCTAATTGATGAAAACTCAGCGTCTGCAAGCGAAATTTTGGCTGGAGCCATTCAAGATAATGATAGAGGAACAATTGTTGGTCGTCGTTCGTTTGGAAAAGGATTAGTGCAACGAGAAATGGATTTCGCGGATGGTTCTGCCGTTCGATTAACGACAGCAAGATATTACACACCAAGCGGTCGTTCTATTCAAAAACCTTACACCAAAGGCGAAGGTGAAAAATACAGTCACGATTTTGAAACTCGTTTTGAAAACGGCGAATTATATGCCAAAGACAAAATCAAAGTTGCCGATTCGCTGAAATTTAAAACCAAAAAAGGACGAATTGTTTATGGCGGTGGCGGAATCGTTCCCGATATTTTTGTACCACTTGAAGTAAAAAAAGGCGAAGAAGGATTAGCTTATTTATTGAATTCTGGAGTTGTTGATCATTTTGTTTTTGAGCAAATTGACAAAGACAGAAATGCATTTAAAAACATGACTTACGCAAATTTTTTAACCAATTTTGAAAAAGACGATAGCTTTATTTCAAAGTTTGAAGACTATCTAAAAAACGCAGGATTGGAACTTAAACTATCCAACAATAAACCAATTGTCAAAACCCATTTGATTGCCGAATTTGCAAGACAACTTTTTGGAGAAACTCAATATTATCAAATTTTATTGAAAGATGATGCGATGATAAAAGCGGTTTTGAAATAATTTATTTCCTAACACTATCATGCACTTGAACATGAACACCATTATTCCAAAGCGTTAAAATATCTGTAGCAACTGCTGCACCACTTCCAGAAGCAATGGCTAATTGACTTCGCCAACCAGCAAGAGTTCCAGTAACATAAACACCTTCGGTTACTTTGTGATCGACATTTTTTAATTGAATTCTATTTTTCTCGGGAATTGTTTTTTGATGTGGAATTACATATTCTTCTAATCCTTCAATGGTAAAAGGATTTCCAGCACCAATACTGATAACAACTAGTTGCGAACGATATACATTTTTGTTAGTTGTAATAGTGAAATTTCCAAACTCACCGTCAATTTTCATAACTTTTTCATTCGGAATTTGATTAACATTCGGATATAACTGTTGCAATTGTTCAACACTTTCCGTTAAAAGTTCTGAACCTAGTTTTCCTGCAGAAATACCATAAGCATTATTAAAAAGAGCATCTTGCAAAGACGATGCTTTTTGATGAGTGATAATTCCAATTTTTTTATCGATTGCAAATGGTTTATTATGAGCTGAACCCAAAACCAAAGCACACGACATTCCCGAAACGCCACCGCCAATAATCAGAACATCAAACATATAAAGAAGAATTAATTTTTAAGTTTATCTTCAATTTTTTTAGACATTCTAAAAATTAAAAGAATGAAAACGGCACACAATGCTGCTGCAATTCCAATTAAAGCAATGGAACTTTCACCTTCAAATGGTTTATCAAAATCCAACAAAGTAACATTGAATACGATTAATCCGAAGGCAATAACAATTAATATGGTAGTAAAAATTTTCATGTAATAAAATTATGAGACAAAAATACAAATTAGAATCTTATACAAAAAGGTCTTTAACATTAGCCGCAAATAATTTAACAGCAATGGCCAATAAAACAACCCCAAATACTTTTCTAATGATACTTAGTCCGTTTTTGCTTAGCATTTTTTCAATTTTTGAAGATGATTTTAATACGGCATAAACTAAAATTATATTTAAAAGTATAGCTATAATAATATTTATAGAATGAAATTCCGCTCGAAGCGAAAGTAAAGTTGTCATCGTTCCTGCTCCAGCAATTAAAGGAAACGCAATTGGAACAATCGAAGCGGAATTGGCTTCTTCATCTCGATACAATCTAATTCCTAAAATCATTTCGAGTGCCAAAAAAAACAAAACGAATGAACCTGCCACAGCAAACGAGTTCACGTCTATTCCAATTAATTTTAAAATCTCTTCTCCAACAAAAAGAAAAGCAATCATAATTCCTGCCGAAACCAAAGAAGCTTTTTCCGATTGAATATGTCCAAACTTTGTTCTCAAATCAATAATGACTGGAATACTTCCAACAATATCAATCACAGCAAAAAGAACCATTGTTGCCGTTGCTATTTCTCTAAAATCTAAATTCATCTCCATTATTTTTTTGCAAAATTAAGTTTTTAATAGTTTACAGAAGCCAATTTTCATTTGTACTTTTGCTCCATTAAATAAAAGAAATGTTTCAGTTAGGAAAAACAATAGTTTCAGAAGATATTTTAGAAAAAGATTTTGTTTGCAATCTTTCCGCTTGTCATGGCGCTTGTTGTGTTGACGGCGATGCTGGCGCACCTTTGAGCGAAGAAGAAACCAAAATTTTAGAAAAAATTTACCCAAAAGTAAAACCTTTTCTACGCAAAGAAGGCATTGAAGCTATCGAAAGACTTGGAACTTGGGTTGTTGGAACCGACCAAGACTTAGAAACACCTTTGATTGATAATAAAGACTGTGCTTACGTTATTTTTGATGGAAAAACAGCACTTTGCGGCATTGAACAAGCCTACAATCAAGGAATTATTGATTGGAAAAAACCCGTTTCATGCCATTTATACCCAATTAGAGTAAAAGATTTTTCAGAATTTGCAGCTGTAAACTATGACCGTTGGGATATTTGCAACGATGCTTGCACATTAGGAAAAGAACTGCAAGTTCCTGTTTATAAATT
>DAOLYL010000048.1:0-13941 GCA_035425765.1 Flavobacterium sp.
CCGATACGCAAAAATGTCTTCGTGTTTCAGGAAAACACAACGATTTGGAAGATGTTGGCTTTGATACGTATCATCACACTATGTTTGAAATGCTTGGAAACTGGTCGTTTGGCGATTATTTCAAAAAAGACGCTTTGGCTTGGGCATGGGAATTTTTAACCGAAGTTTTAAAGTTAGATAAAGACCGTTTGTATGTTTCTGTTTTTGAAGGAAATCCAGCCGAAAATGTGCCGTTTGATCAAGAAGCATTCGATATTTGGAAACAATATGTTTCGGAAGATCGAATTATTTTAGGAAATAAAAAAGACAATTTTTGGGAGATGGGCGATCAAGGTCCTTGTGGTCCATGTTCCGAAATTCATATTGATATTCGTTCCGACGAAGAAAGAGCTACAACTTCTGGAAGAGATTTAGTAAATGCCGATCATCCGCAAGTGGTTGAAATTTGGAACAACGTTTTCATGGAATTCAACAGAAAAGCAGATGGAAGTTTAGAAAAATTACCAGCACAACACGTTGATACCGGAATGGGATTTGAGCGTTTGTGTATGGCAATGCAAAATGTAACTTCTAATTATGATACTGATGTTTTTACGCCGCTAATTGAAAAAGTAGAACAAATTACAGGTTTGAAATATACGTCCAATGAAGTTAAAAACGTTTCAGAAGAACAAAATAAAACTAACATTGCCATTCGTGTAATTGTCGATCACGTTCGTGCCGTTGCCTTTGCAATTGCTGACGGACAATTGCCATCTAACACTGGTGCAGGTTATGTGATTCGTAGAATTTTACGTCGTGCGATTCGTTACGGATTTACATTTTTGAATACCAAAGAGCCTTTTATCAATAAATTGGTTGAGGTTTTAGCAAATCAAATGGGTGAATTTTTCCCAGAAATCAAATCGCAACAACAATTGGTAACCAATGTAATTCGCGAAGAAGAAGCTTCGTTTTTAAGAACTTTAGATCAAGGCTTACAATTGTTAGATAAAGTTGTTGCCGAAACTAGTGGGAATGAAGTTTCAGGCGCAAAAGTTTTTGAATTGTATGATACGTTTGGATTTCCGAAAGATTTAACCGCTTTAATTTTGAAAGAAAAAGGATTTTCATACAATGAATCAGATTTTGAAGCTGAATTACAAAAACAAAAAGCACGTTCTCGTGCAGCATCGGAAGTTTCAACAGAAGATTGGTCGGTTTTAATCCCAGGAAATGTAGAAACTTTCGTGGGTTATGACCAAACAGAAAACGAGGTAAAAATCACTCGTATTCGTAAAGTAGATTCTAAAAAAGACGGAATTTTATACCAAATAGTTTTAGATAATACCCCATTTTATCCAGAAGGTGGAGGACAAGTTGGCGATAAAGGAACATTGGTTTCGGCAAACGAAACGATTGATATTATTGATACTAAGAAAGAAAATAATTTAATACTACATTTTGCAAAACAACTTCCTGAGAATATTGAAGCAGGATTTGTGGCTAAAGTAAACACCAATTTAAGAACATCAACTTCTAAAAATCACTCGGCTACGCATTTGATGCATTTGGCTTTGAGAAACATTCTTGGAACTCATGTAGAGCAAAAAGGTTCATTGGTAAATCCAAATTACTTACGTTTTGACTTTTCACATTTTTCCAAAGTTTCGGATGACGAATTACGTCAGGTCGAAGCAAGTGTGAACGCACAAATTGAAGCACAATTGCAATTAGTAGAACACAGAAATATTCCAATAAAAGAAGCATTGGAAAAAGGTGCAATGGCTTTATTTGGAGAAAAATATGGCGATTCAGTTAGAATGATTGAATTTGGCGAAAGCAAAGAATTATGTGGTGGAATTCACGTGAAAAACACGGCAGAAATTTGGCATTTCAAAATCATTTCAGAAGGTGCAGTTGCCGCAGGAATTCGAAGAATTGAAGCAATTACTGGCGATGCTGTGAAAGATTTCTACAAAAATCAAGAAACTACATTGGCTGAAATAAAGGAAACGTTGAAAAATCCGCAAGATGTTTTAAAATCAGTTGCTTCATTACAAGATGATAATGCGAAGTTGAAAAAACAAATTGAGCAATTAGTAAAAGAAAAAATCGATGGATTAAAAAATACGTTAGTTTCTGATTTTCAAGAAATAAACGGAATTAACTTTTTAGCAAAACAAGTGGATTTGTCTATGAGTGCAACCAAAGATTTAGCACAAGCAATCGGAACTTCTAAACCAAATTCGTTTGTATTTTTAGCTTCAGTTGAAGATGATGCTCCTAATATTCACTGTTATATTTCAAAAGAATTGGTTGCAGAAAAATCATTAAATGCTGGAAATGTAATTAGAGAATTAGGTAAATACATCGACGGAAATGGTGGTGGACAACCTTTCTTTGCGTCTGGAAAAGGTAAAAATGTAAACGGAATTGCAGCAGCTTTGGAAAAGGCGGTTGATTTTTTGAAATAGATTTTTTATTTTTATAAAATAATTTTAAACTAAAATGATGAAAAATTTTTTTTACTTTTTTGCTTTTGTTTCTATGTTTTTTGTTTCATGTTCAAGCAGTGACGACACAGCTATGCAAGGTGTTTTGGTGACTAAAATGATACAAAGTTTTGAAGATGGAACTGTTGAAACGATAAATTTTAATTACAGCGGAAATAAATTATTAGGTCAAACATTTGACAATGGTTATTCAACTGTAACTTATACTGGTGATTTGATATCTAAAATTGAAGTTTTTTTTAATAATGCATTAGAAAGTAGAACACTTTATACTTATGACTCTAATCAACGACTAACCCAATTTGAGCGTTATGAATATGATGATTTCAGCGATTATGGAGATAAAATTGTTTATACATACAATACAAATGGAACTGTTAGTTTTTCCGAATATAGTGGAAACTTGGATAACCCGTTAACGCTATCAGACACTGGTACATTTACATTAAATGCAATTGGAGAAGTTGTTTCGGCATCAACTTTAAATTCAGGAGACACAACTTATACCTATGATGATAAAAACAGTCCTTACCTTAATGTTTTAGGTTTAAATAAGCTACTTTTTGATGAAGATCCAAATGGAATGATACATAATATTGTTCAAGAATTGAATTCGTTTAACTACAATAGAACAAGTACATTTACGTATAATGCTGCAGGATTTCCTGTTACTGAACAAATAGAAGAAGACGATGAAATTATTAATATTCAATATTTTTACAATACAGATAATTAAATTTTAAGTTATGAAAAAAATTATTTTAGGATTACTTATTTTTACAGCTTTTACTACTTCTTGTAGTAGTGATGACGATAATGGTTTAGCAGTGACAGAGCAAAACATACTTGGAAAATGGTATTTAAAAGGTGGAAAAATAAATAACGGAGCATTTCAAAATTATATACATGAATGCGAAACATTAAGAGATTTTCAGGAGTTTACAAGTGATGGAGTTATAACTTTTAACGGTTATGATTCAGATTGTATTTTGCAAGAAGTTGAAGGTTCAAATTGGACCTTAGATGGAAATACTTTAATTGTTTCTAGTTTTGACACCGATCCTTTTCTTTTTGAAGATGAATTTATTGTTGAAAAAATAACTTCAAACGAATTAGTTTTAAAACAAAATGGAATTAATGAAGATACGGAAGAAGTTGAAGTTAGTAGATTATATTTAACAAGAAACTAAAAAAGAAAAACCCTTTCAATTTACTGAAAGGGTTTTTTTATTATGCTTTTTCTAAAATTCTATTTGGGTCATAACCAAAAAGATGATGTTGCTTGATTATCTCTGCAATACCTTCTGGTAAAAGACTTTCCCAACCTGGAGTTCCATTGCTAATCATTTTTAAAACCTCGCGAGAGAAGATTTTTAAATGTTCTTTATCAAAATCGGTGATGTCAACTACTTTTCCATTATAGGCGAAAAATTTATATAATTCTTTCATTCTTGGATGCACTTTTAGATTTTGCGAATTCACAATTTCTCCGTTTTCATCTTCCATTGGATACAAGAATACTTTCAAATCACGGTAGAATAATTTTCCAAACGCTTCAAGAATTCCACCACTTAAATGGCGATAGTATTTTTCGTCAAAAATATCAATCAAGTTGTTTACACCCATCGCTAATCCCATTCTAGCTTTGGTATAACTTGAAAAATATTCAACTACTTTGTAATATTCTTGAAAGTTGGATATCATTACGGTTTGTCCTAACGAACAAAGTAATTCTGCTCTGTCCATGAAATCTCTTTCGTCAATTTCACCTTCAGAACGGAGATTTGAAAGTGTGATTTCAAAAATTACTAAGGCATTGTCTTGGTCCACTTTGCTTTCGTCAAGAAACATTTTTAATGATTTCTCATACATGTCCATATTTACCTGAGTTACTGGACGGAAACTTCCGCGCAAAGCAAGAATATTTTTTTTGTAAAGTATCGCTGCAGGCAAAATATTTTTACCATCTGGACCAAACATTACCGCATCGGTCATGCCATTTTTCACTAATTGTAAACTCATCAATCGATTGTCAACATTAGCAAATCGTGGACCAGAAAAATTGATAGTGTCAATCTCTAATTGGTCTTTGTCTAAATGGTCATACAAATAACGAAGCAATTTTTTAGGATCATTGTATTTGTAGTAAGCACCATAAATTAAATTTACACCTAAAATCCCTAATGTTTCTTGTTGTAACTTGGCATCAGTTTCTTTAAAACGAATGTGAAGCGTAATTTCATTATACTCTTCATCTGGTTCAACTTGATATTTTATACCAACCCAACCATGACCTTTAAATTGCTTCGCAAAGTCAATGGTAGCAACGGTATTAGCAAAACTGAAGAATATTTTATTTGGATGTTTGTCTCTTTTTAAACGCTTTTCAATTAGTTCTACTTCATGATTTAGCATTTTTTTCAAACGACTTTCAGTAACATATCTTCCATCATCTTCAATACCATAAATGGCATCACTAAAGTCTTTGTCGTAAGCAGACATGGCTTTTGCAATTGTTCCAGAACCACCACCAGATCTAAAAAAGTGTCTCACCGTTTCTTGTCCAGCGCCAATTTCTGCAAATGTTCCATAAATGTTGTCATTTAGGTTAATTCGCAAAGCTTTGTCTTTTATAGCGGGAATTTGTTCAATTGCCTTGTCGCCTTTTAACTTTATGTTTGAAATAATTGTATCCATAGTAATTTATATACTTTGCAAAGTTAGTAAAATAGCTATTTCATAAAAAGATAATTAACCCTATTTTTGTAATTAATTGCTTTAGAAATAAAACTAACAAATTATTTTCATCAAAAACCGTGCTATTATGCAAATTTATTTTCTAGGAACAGGAACTTCACAAGGTATTCCAGTTATTGGAAGTTCGCATTCGGTTTGTTTAAGTAATGATGCTAAAGACAAACGATTACGGGTTTCGGTTTGGATAACTTGGGACGAAAATTCTATAGTAATTGATTGTGGTCCTGATTTTAGACAGCAAATGTTGGTTTCGGGTTGTCAGAAGTTGGATGCGCTGCTTTTTACACACGAACATGCTGATCATACCGCTGGATTAGATGATATTCGACCTTTTTATTTCAAGCAATCAAAACCAATTCCAGTTTATGGGCATCGTGATGTTTTAGAAAATTTGGCTGTTCGATTTGATTATATTTTTAAAACCGAAAACAAATATCCAGGCGCACCAAGTGTGGAACCAATTGAAGTAATTAATGATATTCCATTTTTGCTTGGCGGAAAAGAAATTATTCCAATCAATGTTAATCACGGTGGAACACAAGTTTTTGGTTATCGTGTTGATGATTTCGTTTATTTGACGGATGTGAAATCGATAGATGACGTTGAGGTTGAGAAAGTAAAAAATGCAAAAGTATTGGTTATTAATTGCTTGAGAGAAGAAGAACACCATTCACATTTTAATTTGCAAGATGCTTTAGATTTCATACATTTGGTACAACCTACAAAAGCATATTTAACCCATATTAGTCATCTTTTAGGTTTTCATGAAGAAGTTCAAAAACGTTTGCCTGCCAATGTTTTTCTAGCTTATGACAATTTAAAGATTACTATATAATTTTATTATTTTATGAAAAAGTCATTGTTTCTATATTTATTTATCATTGCTGTTTTGATGAATGTTTTCACCTACAAGTATTTTGCTTCAAAAGGTTCAGAAGAAATAAATAAGTTGAAAATTGAAAATAAAAAACTAAATGACAGTACATTAGTAATGTATAACAAGTCGGTTGATGATAACGCTTTTTCATTGGAATTTAATGACAGAGCTCAGAATTATTTAAATCAAAATAACCTTGCTGCGTTTTCTGAAAAAGTGAAACAAGCACTTTTGGCTTACAACGACGATAAGGAAGGAAATAAATATGTTGATCAAACTAAAGTCGGTGAGCAAAAATTTATCATCAACAAACTTAAAATTTTAAACCACCGTTGGATAATTGCTGATTATAGCAATGGCGAACTTTGGGGTGAAGTGCTTATCAAATATTTTGTTGAAGAAGACCAAAGTATTACGTTTGAAACCATGGATAGCTATTTGTATCCACAACAACTAAATTAAAAAAATGATGAAAAATATACTTTCACTTTTATTGTTTACACTATTGTTTTCTTCCTGCAAGCTAACCGATAATCCGTCGGTTGAAGAAGTAGAAGAAGTAGCAAATGCACCAAAAGACACCATTGCAGTTTCTGATAAAGATGAAAACGGATGCTTGGCTTCGGCTGGTTATGTTTGGTCAAAAGTTAATAAAGAATGTGTAAAAGGATTTTCTGGAATTCAATTAAATCCTGCAAATCTTCAAACTAGTGAAGACGAAACCAAAAGTGCTTATGTTCTTTTTAGTGAAGACGTAAATCAAGCGGAGGTTTTTTTGCCAAATGATGCTAATTCAATTGTTCTAACCAGAAAATCAGAAGGAAGTCCTTGGATTTATCAAGATTGGCAACTTATTCCTTGGAAAGGTTATGTGCTTAAAAAAGGAGAAGAAATTAAGTTTTCTGGCGATGCCGAAATTGGTCATAAAGTTTTAGGAAGCGACACGGAACAGTAAATATTAGATTTTAGATATTAAATATATTTAATATCTAAAATCGTATATCTAATATTAATCCTCCAACCAATTCTTAAAATCAAAAAAGTTTTGTGGAGCAACTCCATGTCCAACAGGATATTCTTTGTATGTAACATTTATGCCTAAATCTTCTAAAACAGGAATTGATTTTCGAGCCCAATCCACAGGAATAACTTGGTCAACCGTTCCGTGTGAAGCAAATATTTTAAGTTGCGACACATCATTGTTTTTGAAATCATCCACAGCAATTTCAGTATTTAAATAACCGCTCATTGCTACAACTCGTTGCACTTTTTCTGGATAAGATAAGGCAACAGCATAACTTAAAATGCAACCTTGACTAAAACCAATTAACGTTACGTTTTTATCGTCAATAGCATAATTGGCAACTAATTCGTCAATGAAGTTAGCGATGATGTCTCTTGAAGCTCGAGCTTGACCAATATCGGAGAATTTGTTTTCATCCGCATCAAAATTTATTGCATACCAAGCATAACTGTTATACATCATGTCATAAGGTGCGCGAGCCGAAATCACATAATAATCATCAGGTAATTCATTGGCAAAAGAGAATAAATCTTCCTCATTACTACCATAACCGTGAAGTAATAGCAACAAAGGATTTTTATCTTTTTTGTTTTTTGGTTCTCTAACTAAATGATGTAGTGTAAGATTCATTATAAACTTTTAAATAATTTCTGAAAAATAGTTCCCAAAAGCGGAAGTGGTGTGGTTTTTCCCATAGCTGCCGAAAACAAACCATAAATAGCTAATACTGAAATAAAAATCCACATCGAAGCGGCAATCATAAGATTTTCAAAATGACTGATAGTAACGCCCAAAGTGATAAATGTAATCGTTAATCCCAATCCTTGACGGATGTGAAACGAAGCAAAACTATTTTTATTTTCGCTATTCATTGAAATAGCAATTAAAGGTCCAACGAACAATATATAGCTGATAATAGCAGCTGTTTTTCCTTCTTTTATAATTTGTGGTTCCATTTATAAAACTAATTTCTTTTGATTATAAATTCCAATTGCTTTTCCTTTCATTTTTTGCCCAATGAAAGCACTGTTTTTTGATTTTGATAAAATACTGTCTTTACTAAAATCCCAATCATTGTTGGTTGTAAATAATGATAAGTTGGCTTTGTTGCCTTCCGTTATGGATTGATTTTCAATTCCAAAAATTGTTTTTCCTGCTGTTAGTTTTTCAACTACTTTTTCCAAAGGTAAAACGGTTAACAACGCACCAAAAGCACTTTCTAAACCAATCGTTCCGTTTTTTGCCAAATCAAATTCCATCTTTTTGTGTTCAATATCAATCGGATTGTGGTCAGATGTGATGCAATCTATTGTATTGTCTAAAACGGCTTTGAGTAATGCTTTTCTATCGGCTTCGTTTCGCAATGGTGGTGTTACTTTATAGCGACTGTCAAAGGTTTGTAATTTTTCATCGGTCAACACTAGATGATGAACAGCAACACTACAAGTAACGTTCAATCCTTTTGCTTTTGCTTCTTTAATCAACTTAACCGATTTTGCTGTTGAAATGGTTGGAATATGAAGTTTTCCTCCTGTGTATTCTAGTAAAAATAAATTCCTAGCTACAATTAATTCTTCAGCAAGTGTTGGAATTCCTTTCAAACCAAGTTGAGTAGAAACTATTCCTTCGTTGGCAACGCCATTTCCTTTAATTGCTTCGTCTTGACAAAATGCGAGAAGCAAACCATCAAAATCTTGTACGTATTGCAAACCAATTTTCATCAAATTGGCATTGGATAAACTTTTTGTATAATCTCCAAAAGCAACTGCACCAGCGTTTTTCATATCAAAAAGTTCTGCTAAATCTTTGCCTTCGCTTGCTTTGGTCATTGCACCAATCGGGAACAACTCGGTGGCAAAACCTTGCGCTTTTTGTTTTACAAAATGAATTTGCGATTGATTGTCTATTATTGGAAACGAATTGGGTTGCAACGCAATGGCTGTAAAACCGCTTTTAGCCGCAACTTCTAGTCCGTTGGCAATGGTTTCTCGGTCTTCAAAACCAGGTTCGCCAAGTGAAACGCTACTATCAAACCAGCCTTGTGAAATATGCAATCCTTCAATGCTGATTTCTTTATAATCATCAGTATTGGAGATGTTTTTACCAATTTTTTCTATAATTCCATCCTTGATAACCACATCTACTTTTTGATTGTGAAAAGCACTTTGGTTATCAATTATAGTTGCGTTGCGGAGGATTAGGTTCATTTTACAAATTTTTGAATGAGTAATTCTAATACTAAAAAGAGTAGTGTAAGCAGCACAAACCATTTCCAGATTTGCGTATCGGTTCGGTTCGTTTGAATGGTGTTGAATACCGTTTCAATATCATTGATTTCTTCAAAGTTGGCAGCAATATCTGGATTGGCTAACGACAGATTACTTTCGGTTCTACTGTAATTGAAACCAATATTTTGCACCAAATTTGTTTTGTTAAAGATACCAAAATTTCCAGCCGTTGAAGGATTTTCGTTAAAGGTCATTTTAACTTTGGTATTCATCATTTGCTGAACGGGAATAAATTTCTCGTTGTTGTTTTTTATCTCAATAATTTCATCTTTTGAAAGCGCAACATCAATTATAAACGGTTGATTTTCTCCAATTACAATAGCGTTTACACCTGTTTTTTGATTGTTTTTTGCCATGTTGTAGAAAGTCGGAACAATCAACGGTGAGTTTTGAAAATTACTATTTTCTTTATTGATTGATGCCGCAAAAACATACACCGAGGCCAATTCATTTTTAACGGAAGTTAGAAAAGCCGTTTGGTCTTCATAGGTTAAAATTGCTGGTGAAGTAGTGCTTACAGCAAATGAATTCTTGGTTGTTGGATATTGAAAATTATCAATCTTTTTCTCAAACACACCGCTAAATAACGGATGATTGAAATTGATTTTCGTTACTTTTTTCTCCGAATTGGTTGCCGCATTCAATTTAACAGCTCCAAAACCAGCCAGCCAAGTGTTTAGGTTTTGCACATTGCTATTTTGCGCTGGAATGATGACCAAATTACCTCCTTTTTGCACAAACGATTTTAACGTAGTTTGTAACGCTTGTGGAATTTCTTGTATTTCATTTAAAACGATAGCATCTTGTTTCTCTAATGCATTATAATCTAAACTGGATAACTGAAAGTTGTTATAATTAAACTCGTCACCAGTGTAAATTCTGGAAAGATAGTTGCTTTTGTCGCTTTCGCCTATACTGATTACGTTGGTTTTACTCGGTTTGCTAATGCTGAAATAATACGTATTGTCATACTCTAAACCTTTGTCAACGATGGAAACATAACCGTTAAAATCCGCTTTCGGAATGGTGAAATTGATGGTTTTGGATGTTGTTTCAAAATTCAAAATGGTTTTTGCGGCGAGTTTCGAATTGTTGTAAAGCGAAATAGGTACTTCTTTGAAATCTTCGCCGTTTGCCGTAAGTTTTACACCAATTTCATAGAAATCATCGAGTGTTTGTTGAATAAAAACGCTGTCGATAGCCACATTATTTTTCTGTTCCGCTTCTGGAAGAACGAACAGCACATTGTCTTCTTTTTTAAATCCTTTGGCTTGGTTTTCTTTTACGCCAACAGCATCGGTAATGATAATGATGTCTTTATTAAACGCTGATTTTCTGGCATTTATTTTTGCTAAAATATTATCCAATCGGAATTCGTTGCCGCTGTATTTTAAATTTTGTAACTCGTTTTGAATGGATTTAATATCGGTGTTCCAAAAATTCTCATTGCAAGTGATTAACGAAAAGTTTTGCGCTTCTGGCGTATGTTCCAATAAATCTTGAACCGCTCTTTTTAGCAATTCGCCATTTTTTCCTTTGGCTTGCATACTGAACGAATTGTCTAGAACGATATACATTTCGTTGGTAGCTTTTTTACTTTCTTTTGCTGTAAAAAAAGGTTGAGCAAACGCTAAAATTAAAGAGGCAAGGAGTAATAATCGAGTGAAAAGCAACAACCATTTTTTGATAGTGGAACTTTTTCGGGGTTGAATAGATAGTTCTTTTAGAAATTGAACATTGGTAAAATATTCTTTTTTAAAACGACGCAATTGAAATAAGTGAACCAGAATTGGGATAACCAATAAGAAAAGAAAATATAGAATTTCTGGATGTTTAAATTGCATTTTGATTTTCGATTTGTCAAAAATACTACTTTTTATTATTTTGAGTGACTAATTCAAAATTTTAAATGTAAAAAATGCTGTTAAGTTTTGAAACGCTTATTTTTGCACCAGTCAAAATTTCACAAATGAAACATTTTTTTACCTTCTTGCTAGCATTTTGCTTGTTGCAAACGGCTTTTTCACAAGACAATAAAACCAAGTTACTGATTGGTACATATACCAACACTTGCAAAAGCGACGGCATTTATATTTATGATTTTAATACCGAAACAGCTGATTTTAAATTGAAATCTTCTTCAAAAAGTATAGTAAACCCAAGTTTTCTAGCGCTTTCTTCGGATAAAAAAACGGTTTATAGCGTTAATGAGAATGGCGATGCGAGTACGGTAAGCGCTTTTGATTATACGTCGAAAACAGGAAGTTTAAAGTTTAAAAATGCTGTTCCTTCAGAAGGAAATGATCCTTGTCATATTATTACGGACGATAAAAATGTAATGATTGCTAACTATAGCGGTGGTAACATTGCCGTTTTTGGTAAAAATCCAGATGGAAGTTTGGCTAAAGTAAAACAAACAATCAAACATTATGGCAACAGTAGTAATCAACAACGTCAGGAAAAACCGCATGTGCATCAGCTGTATTTTTCTCCAGATAAAAAATACGTTTTAGCTACGGATTTGGGAACCGATTTTATACATATTTATAAGTACGACCAAAACCGCGATGACAAACCATTAGAATTATACAAAGTTAAAAAAGTAAAAGTTGGTAGTGGACCAAGACATCTTACGTTTAGCAACGATGGTAGGTTTGTCTATTTAGTTCAGGAGTTAACGGGTTTGGTTTCGGCGTTTAGTTATCAGGATGGTGATTTAAATTTGCTGCAAGAAACATCGCTTTTGGAGAAAAAGTTTGTAGGCGAAACCAGTGCTGCCGATATTCACATTTCGCCTGACGGTATTTTTCTTTATGCTACCAATCGTGGAACGGCAAATACCATTTCGTGTTTTAAAATTAAAGAAGATGGAACATTAAAATTAGTGCAAACCATCAGCACGTTAGGCAAAGGTCCACGGAATTTTGCTATTGATCCATCGGGGAATTTTGTGCTTGTAGCACATCAGTATTCAAATGAAGTAGTGGTGTTTAGAAGAAACAAAACCAAAGGCACGTTGACCGATACCAATCAAAGAATTAAAGTATGTTCGCCTGTTTGTTTGGTTTTTGAAAACTAGTTTATTTCTTCTTGCGTTTTGCCGCTCTTGTTTTTAAGATGTTTCGGTTGACAGAAGTTCTGGTTTTCTTTTTTGTTTTTGATGGTCCGCCAAGATTGATTTTTTTGTTTTTGGCCGCTTTTTCATGAAACGAAGCGCCGCCTTCCAACTTGGGCTTTTTCATCAAAAACTTCATTTGCTTTTTCTTGTCTTTTTCAAATTCCAAAAGTTTTTCGGCAATTTCAACTGTGGATGGAAGTGCTAAAAACGTAATTTCCTTTTCCATCAACACTTCGGCTTCAATTTGAATTTCTTGCTCGTTTGGAACGATTAAACTAATGGCAATACCCGATTTATCTGCACGACCTGTTCTACCAATTCGGTGAATGTATTGCTCTGGAATTTCGGGAAACTCTACGTTGATAACATGAGTAATATCAGAAATATCCAAACCACGCGCCATCACATCAGTAGTTACAATACCACGAATTTCTCCTGCTTGAAACGAAGCCATCGTTTGCAAACGATAGTTTTGGGATTTGTTCGAATGAATAACACCAAATTGTTCCGGATAGACTTCTTCAATTTTATCGGCTAGTAAATCGGCCGTTTTTTTATTGTTTACAAAAAGCAACACGCGTTCTAGCTTTTCGTCTTTCAATAATTCAAGGATAAGATTTATTTTCGTCAAAAAGTTAGGAACGTAATAACCCAATTGTTCAATTTTTTCTAAAGGTGTGCCACTAGCTGCCAACGAAACTTCTTGAGGCAAATCAAAATATTCTTCGAGCATGGCATCTACTTCATCGGTCATCGTTGCGGAGAACAAAATGTTTTGACGCTTGTTTTTTAGCATCGATAATATAGTAGTAACTTGGGTTCTAAATCCTTGGTTGAGAATTTCGTCAAACTCGTCGATGATTAGTTTTTGCAAACTGTCAAAACGGATAACGTTGTCTAATGCCAAATCCATTGTTCGTCCTGGTGTTCCAACCAAAACGTCAACACCTTGATAAATTGCTTTTTTCTGTGTGTTGATGTTCACACCACCATAAACGCCAACGGTTCTAACCGACATGAAGCGTGTCAACTTTTCTACTTCTTCTGCTACTTGAACAACCAACTCACGTGTTGGCACTAAAATTAAAACTCGTGGTGTATCTGTAGCAACAAATTTCCATTGTTTTAAAATAGGCAAGAGGTAAGCAAAGGTTTTTCCTGTTCCTGTTTGTGCAATACCCATTACATCTCTACCCGAAAGTATTGGCGAAAAAGCGCGTTCCTGAATAGGAGTAGGCGTTGTTAGCCCAAGTTCGTCTATGGCTTTTTGTAATGATTTAGGTAAATTGAATTGCTCAAAAGTGGACATGCTATTGCGGATTTTGGCAAAGGTAACAATTTCTGACGGTTATGCGATTTGGAAGTGGGTTTTGTTTGTTTTG
>DAOLYL010000049.1:0-13915 GCA_035425765.1 Flavobacterium sp.
GATGAAATGTTAGTTATTCAAACATGTCAAGATGGATATATTCCTTATTTTCTTAATTCATTTAACACTCTTGAGTTTGCTAAGGAAAACAAATTATCGATTCAACTTGCTGCTCGAAAATTGCGTTACGATTGGTTTTATAAATTGATGAATGAAAATGGTTTTGACTATATCTTGACAGCACATCATCTGGATGACAGTTTGGAAACTTTTTTAATCAATTTCACTCGTGGTTCAGGATTGGATGGTTTAATTGGAATTCCGGAACAAAATGATAAAATTGTTCGTCCGCTATTGATTTTTTCAAGAAACGAAATCGAAACTTTCGCTCAAGAAAACAATATCGCTTGGCGCGAAGACAGCAGCAATGCTTCCGATAAGTATTTGCGAAACAAATTGCGACACGATTTACTTCCAATTTTAAAAGAATTAAATCCAAGTTTGCTTTCATCATTTGAAAACACCATAAAAAATTTAAAGCAATCGCAATCTTTGGTTGATGATGCGTCAAAAATGGTTTATGAAAAAGTGGCTTCGGAACAAGAAAATCAAATTGTTTTTGACTTAGATTTACTTTTGAAGTCTCAAAATCATCAAGCATATCTTTTCTCTTGGTTATCAGATTTCGGGTTTACCGATTGGGATTCGGTTTATGATTTGGTTTCGGCACAATCCGGAAAACAAGTTATGTCGAATTCTCATGTTCTTTTGAAAAACAGAAATGCATTTTTGTTATTTCCACGGAAGGAAAATTCGGAAGAAGTAATTTATCCAATCGATAAAGGACAAAATGAAGTTAAAGTTCCCTTAAATTTGACCTTTTGTAACGTAAGTGACATTTCGGTTCAATCAACTAATGTTATCTTTGTCGATGCAGAAAAATTGCAATTTCCGTTAACGATTAGAAAATGGAAAGAAGGTGATTTTTTTCAACCTTTTGGAATGAATGGCAAAAAGAAAGTGAGTAAATTTTTTAAAGACGAAAAGCTTTCGTTGCTCGAAAAAAGTGGTATTTGGCTACTTTGTTCCAATGATAAAATCGTTTGGATTATAGGAAAACGACAAGACGACCGATTTAAAATAACAGAAACAACAACTAAAATTTTACAAATTAATTACATCAAGTAATGAAGAAACTACTCTTTTCAATCTTCACATTTTTGGCTTTCGCCAATGGTTTTGCCCAAATAATAAATCCCGTAAAATGGACGTCCAAAGTTGAAAAACTTTCTGAAACCGAGTTCAACTTAGTAATGGAAGCAAAAATTGATGACGAGTGGCATGTTTATTCTCAATTTACGCCAGCCGATGGACCAATTCCAGCCGAATTCAAATTTAAAGACGCAAAAGGAAACTTTGAACTAGTTGGAAAAGTAAAAGAAAGTCCATACAAAAAACAATATAATGATGTTTTTGAAGTGGATGAATATTATTTTGAAAAGAAAGCAACTTTTACCCAAAAAATAAAAGTAATTAATCCAAAATTAACGTCAATAAAAGCATCAATTGATTATCAGGTTTGTAAAGAAGTCTGTATTAATCAAGATAATGCGTTTACTTTTTCGTTGCCAAAAATAGAAATTTCTGCTACAGAATTACCAGTTCAAAATGTTGATACTGCTTCAATTGATACTGCAAAAGTTGTAAAAGAAGAACCAATAAAAGTAGTTGAAACAACACCATCAACTGAACCTAAAAAAGAGAATGAAAAAGGTTTGTGGACGATTTTTATTTTAGCTCTTTTAGGTGGTTTTGCTGCTACATTCACTCCTTGTGTCTATCCAATGATTCCAATGACAGTAAGTTTCTTTTTGAAACAAAGTGAAAATAAATCAAAAGGAAGATTTAATGCAATATTTTATGGCGCATGTATTGTTTTTATATGTTTCGCAATAACACTTCCATTTCATGTTTTTGAAGGAATTAGTAGAGATATTTTTTCTGAAATTTCGACAAATGTTTATGTAAATATATTTTTCTTTTTAATTTTTACAGTTTTTGCTATTTCTTTCTTTGGTGCTTTTGAAATAACAATGCCTTCAAGTTTATCTAATAAAGTTGATAATGCTTCAAATAAAGGAGGAATGATTGGGATATTTTTCATGGCGTTAACCTTGATTATAGTTTCTTTTTCATGTATTGGACCAGCATTAGGACTAGTATTTGGAACGTCATTAAATTCAGATGGAGGAGCAACAATTCTTTCAATAGCTATGTTAGGTTTTGGTTTTGGATTGGCATTACCGTTTATGTTTTTCGCATTAACTCCAAGTTTACTTGGTAATATGCCAAAATCTGGAGGATGGTTGAATACCGTAAAAGTAGTTTTTGGTTTTATTGAGTTAGCTCTAGCTTTCAAATTTTTATCAAATGCTGACATTGGACTTGATTTACATTGGTTGGAAAGAGAAGTGTTTGTTGCAATTTGGATTGCCGTTTTTGGAGCTTTAGCATTATATCTTTTTGGGAAAATTACTTTGCCACACGACAGTCCATTATCACATATTTCAGTAGGAAGAATGTTATTAGGAGTTACTTCTTTAGCTTTTACTTTATATTTAATACCCGGACTTTGGGGTGCGCCACTAAAACTAATTTCAGCATTTCCACCGCCACAAACCTATAGCGAAAGTCCGCAAGGTTTCGGTGGTGTTAAAAATAATGAAAGCATAAATAGTTTACCAAAAGGAGCAGAATATACCGTTCATAATTTAATTTCGTTTAAAGATTATCAAACGGGTGTTGATTATGCTAAATCAGTAAATAAACCTATTTTGATTGATTTCACAGGAGAACAATGTGTTAATTGTCGATTAATGGAAAATAATGTTTGGTCTGATAAAAGGGTTTTAGATATATTGAAAAAGGATGTTGTTTTGATTTCACTTTATGGTGATGATAAAGAAGAATTGCCTGAAAATGAGCAGTATGTTACTAAAGATGGTAAAGAAATCACAACGATAGGTAAAAAATGGAGTGAGTTTCAAATAACAAGATTCAATAATAATGCACGACCACTTTATGTTTTAATGGATTTGAACGAAAAAGAATTAAATAAACCAGTAGCTTACACATCTAATATCGAAGAGTACTTAAATTGGTTAAAAGACGGAATTTCTAAATTCAAATAAAAAAAATGCCTCGAAATATCGAGGCATTTTTTTGTGGAGTCGCCGAGAGTCGAACTCGGGTCCAAACAAGGAAGCAAAGAGCTTTCTACACGTTTATTTCCTGATTAGATTTTCGATAGTTAGC
The DNA here is from genome assembly GCA_035425765.1 of Flavobacterium sp. Lineage (GTDB taxonomy): Bacteria > Bacteroidota > Bacteroidia > Flavobacteriales > Flavobacteriaceae > Flavobacterium. Next base: position 3,256 of record DAOLYL010000049.1, read on the forward strand.
TAGGTCAGAAACAACCACCAACTACTTAGCTTTATCAGTGTCAAAATGGATTTAAAGCATTACCATTTCTAGGTTTACTTTTACGGTTCTCCTAAACGAAACGCCATAAACCAGGGCTTTTCAGGAGAATCCAGCTTCTCGATCTAATCGAGACTAGGCAAATCTTACTATAATTCAGATTAAGCAGCTAAAGCGTAATTATTTTCGCCGTTTATAGGTTTGTACCTTTGGATTTACGAGCAAAAAGTACAATGCTCGACGTGCTTACTGTCCGTTTCATCTTGCTGTCAAAACCAGTCGACCCCAAAATATAATAACTGATTAGCAAAAATCAGACCACAAATATAGTACACTTTTTTTGAAAAATGTTTGAAATTTATGCTGGTTTTAGTACAAAGAAAAACAAAGTTATGAGACTTTTACGCAGTTGATACAAAAGCAACAATTAAGTGATTGATAAAAAAGAAACTACTGTTGCTGAGGCGCTAGTTTTAGTAGTGCTTCTGGTCCATACATTATTAATGTTCCAATCACAAAGGCAAATATTATTGTAACATAGATAATTATACCAACAATAACAAAGAAAACTACTTTAACAATAACATCGCCAATGCTTTTTTCAGGGTAAAATTCTTTATAAAACCAAACCATAATTACTGGAATAGAAAAAGCAGTGAGCAGAGAAATTATCATATAAGCAGTGGTTGAGCTATCTTTTAAAAAGAATAAAATAGGATAGATAAAAAGAATGCAATATATAGTATAACAACACTGAATATAAGCATTCATAATGATGTGCTCATAGTAATTATTTTTCCAACTTTTAAGTAATAAATAGGTTATAATAGAAATAATAGGAATTGACAATAACATAAACAATGAATTGTAGCTAGAGAGGAACGACATGAACTCATGAGCTAAACTTTTATCTATTTTTTGTTTCTCATAGGTTTGCTCCATTATTTTGGTTACGTTCAATATTTTAAAGGAAATAAACGTAGAAAGACCACTCAAAACAAACGCTAACATAATAGGTTTGTAATGGTTCACGCGATTACCGTCAATAAATTCTTTTGCGGTTTTGCCTGGGTTTTTAAAAATGCTTTTTACAGAATAGAAAAAACCTTTATTAGTGTGCAATAAAAGATATTGCATTTCGTCAATTAAGTATTTTTTATCAATGCGCTTGAATTTCTTTTGTCCACAGTTGTTACAAAAATTGCCAGCTACTTTACTTCCACAGTTTTTACAGTTGTCTTCCATTTCAGTGTTTATTCGATTAATTGACTAGAGTATAAATTAATTTTTACCAACCAAAACTACAAAAAACCCCGAAATAAATTCGGGGCTTTTTTTATAATTCAATCATAATTTGATTTTGGAGTAAATCTCCAAACGTTTCACGTTCTCTAATCAAATGACCTTTTCCATCTTTCCATAAAACTTCGGCAGGTTTAAAGCGTGAGTTATAGTTTGACGCCATCGAGAAACAATAAGCACCAGCATTTCTAAAACACAAAGTGTCACCTTCATGAATTTCAGCAATTCTTCGGTTGTTAGCAAAAGTGTCTGTTTCGCAAATATAACCAACAACAGTATAGAAGCGCTCTTTTCCTTTTGGATTAGAAATGTTCTCAATCGTGTGTTGCGAACCATAAAACATCGGGCGAATTAAATGGTTGAAACCACTATCAATTCCTGCAAAAACTGTTGAAGTAGTTTGTTTGATTACGTTTACTTTGGCTAAAAAATAACCTGCTTCACTTACTAAAAATTTACCTGGTTCGAAAGCCAACGTCAACTCGCGACCATATTCTTTTTCGAAAGTCAAAAAGCGTTTCGTTAGTTTTTTACCCAATTCTTCAATATTGGTTTCGATATCACCTTTTTTATAAGGCACTTTAAATCCAGAACCAAAGTCAAGAAAATCTAAATCTTTGAATTGTTTTGCGGCATCAAATAAGATTTCGGCAGCATATAAGAATACTTCAATGTCCAAAATATCAGAACCTGTGTGCATGTGAATTCCGTTAATGTGCATTTTAGTATTTTCAACAATGCGAAGAATATGCGGAATTTGATATATGGAAATTCCAAATTTACTATCAATGTGTCCAACAGAAATATTTTCGTTTCCACCAGCCATTACGTGCGGATTGATGCGAATACAAACTGGAACTTTTGGATGTTTAGTTCCAAAATGTTCCAACACGGAAAGATTATCAATATTAATTTGAACACCAAGTGCGGCTACTTCTTCTATTTCTTCAAATGAAACGCCGTTTGGGGTAAAAATAATTCTATCTGGAGTAAATCCAGCGTGCAATCCCAATTGTACTTCTTGAATAGAAACGGTATCAAGACCTGAACCTAAATTCTTCAGTAGCTTCAGAATAGAAATGTTTGACAAGGCCTTCATCGCGTAGTTGATGCGAAGTTTTTCCACCTTGGCAAAAGCATTGGTTAAACGATTGTACTGAAATTCTATTTTTTCAGCATCATACACATAAAGTGGATTCCCAAATTCACGGGCCAATTGTTCTAATTCTGTCGGTTGCATACTTGATTTATTTTAATTTATGCAAAGCTATCATTCCAAGTAAGGAAATCCAAAGAAAAAAATAACAGAATTCGTGCTTTTTGAAAGCTATTCTATGAATTGTTTTTTCAAACGCTTGCTTGATGAATGGTGCTAAATAATAAATTTACTAAATTGATATACATTTCTTTTTCGTTTGATAGTAATTAATTACTTTTGTGACACTTTATAAAGCAAATAAAAATTTCAATATGAACATTCACGAATATCAAGGAAAAGAAATATTAGCTAGTTATGGCGTTAGAATTCAACGCGGAATAGTAGCTAATAGTCCAGTTGAAGCTGTAGCTGCTGCAAAACAACTAACAGCAGAAACAGGAACAGGTTGGCACGTTATCAAAGCTCAAGTTCACGCAGGTGGAAGAGGAAAAGGTGGCGGTGTTAAATTGGCAAAAAACTTGCAACAAGTAGAAGAACTTGCAGAACAAATCATCGGGATGCAATTAATCACGCCACAAACTCCACCAGAAGGTAAAAAAGTACACAAAGTATTGATTGCTGAAGATGTTTATTATCCTGGAGAAAGTGAAACGTCAGAGTTTTATATGTCAGTTCTTTTAAACAGAGCTAAAGGTAGAAACATGATTATGTATTCTACTGAAGGTGGAATGGATATTGAAGAAGTAGCTGAACACACACCACATTTAATTTTTACAGAAGAAATTGACCCAGCTGTTGGATTGCAAGGTTTTCAAGCGAGAAGAATTGCTTTTAACTTAGGACTTTCTGGAAATGCTTTCAAAGAAATGGTGAAATTTGTTGACTCATTATACAATGCTTATATTGGTTGTGATGCTTCAATGTTCGAAATCAATCCAGTTTTAAAAACATCGGATAATAAAATAATGGCTGTTGACGCTAAAGTAAATATTGACGATAACGCTTTGTTCAGACAACCAAAATATGCTGACATGCGTGACATTCGTGAAGAAAATCCAATCGAAGTAGAAGCTAAAGAAGTTGGACTAAACTACGTTGACCTTGATGGAACTGTAGGTTGTATGGTAAACGGTGCTGGACTAGCAATGGCAACAATGGATTTAATTAAATATGCTGGTTTTGAACCAGCAAACTTCCTTGACGTAGGTGGAACAGCTGATGCAAAACGTGTTGAAACTGCTTTCCGTATCATTTTGAAAGATCCAAACGTAAAAGCAATTTTAATCAATATTTTTGGCGGAATTGTACGTTGCGATAGAGTAGCGCAAGGTGTTGTTGATGCTTATAAAAACATGGGTGATGCTATTAAAGTGCCAATCATTGTTCGTCTTCAAGGAACAAATGCCGAAATTGCAAAAGAATTAATAGATAATTCAGGTATGCCAATTTTATCTGCAGTTCAATTCCAAGAAGCAGCAGATCAAGTTAAAGCAGCTTTATCATAATAAACAAGAATGGACTAGTCCTTTTGAATTATAGTATAAAATCCTGGGTGAAAGCTCAGGATTTTTTATTACTTTTCGACACAATTAATTGATTTAAATTTGTAATGAAAAACAAGTTGTTTCCTTTTAAAAAGTCGGATATCCTTATCGTAGCTGTCTCTTTATTAATGATGATAGTAGTGTTAAATCTACCTTTCAAAGCAAAACCATTCGGTGATATTACTTTTCACGAAGAAGCAAAAAATTTGGCGTTATATATAAAAGGTGCAGTTGACTATGACCAAGTAACAATCACAAAAGCGCCTGGACCAGTTTTCTTTTATACACCAGCCTATTTATTAGCATCATCAACAGCTACAGACAATCAATTATGGGTTTATGGTGTTGTTTTTACATTTATAATAATTACCATCAGTATGCTGATGATTTTTAGAATTGGTTCTAATTTGTTTTCAAAAGAAGTTGGATTGTTGAGTGTTTTACTGTTTTTTATTTTTCCAATTCATTGCTATTATTCTCTCGGTATTTTAGCCGAAGTTCCAGCATTTTTCTCGCTTACAGTAGCTTTGTTTGGTTGGTCTATCTTGTTGAAAACTCCAAGTAAATTCAAAGGTTGGCTTTTTCTAATTTTAGGAGTTTGGTTTTTAATACTAAACCGACCTAATGCAATTTTGATTTTACCTATTGGATTTTTAGTAGTGATATACTCATTCTTTAAGAACAAAGATTTTTTTAAAACCTTTGCAAAAAAGCTACTCATAAGCTTCTTTTGTATAGGTGTCATGGGGTTTTTAACTTTGAAGTTGGCAAAAGCTATTTCAAGTTCTAAAACTTCAAGTGACCAAGTAGGACTATTATATTATGTAGCATTTCAAGGAAGATTTCAGTTTAGAGAAGAACCATTTGATTTTAGATTTTGGGATGATACCGTTCGACCTGATAGCAAGGATTATCAAAACTGGAAGTCAGCAGGAGCTATTCTATCAGCAAAGACAGAAAATGAAAATCTAACTTCTTCACAAGTCTACAAAGATTTTTTAATTGATGATACAATAGAACATCCTTTTTGGTTCACTAGACAGTTTTTTGTTAAATCTCTCTATGGACATATTTATGTAATCAATAGTGTAAAACCCGAAACATTTAAAATCGGACCAATCAAAGGAGCAGCTTTTTATTGGATGTTCATTGCGCTGATCAATTCCGTTAATATTTTAATAATTATAGGTGCATTTGTATTTATTCGAAAGCAAAGAAACTTGATTAACTATTGGCCATTTTGGTCAATCATAATTGCATTGTTGCTATTTCATGGTTTGACATATATGGAACCGAGATACATGTTTCCAGCACGAGTTGCTTTATACATTATGAGTGCTGCAGGTTTGTATCAAATCAAATGGTTTCAAAAGAAAGTAAATTTTATTGCAAAGTTTGCCTTGAATTCTCGCCGATAAATCAAATTCTAATTCAAACTACTCAAATACTCATTTAGTAATTGTTACTTCAAAGGAAATAGTACTTTTGTTAGAAATAGTGTTCAAACTGTTTCCAATGAAAAAAAAATATCTTTTATCGGTTTGTTTTTTGTGGCTTTCAACTTTAGTGATTAGCGCACAAAACCCAAAGATTGACAGCTTACTTTTAGTTTTATCCAAAACTAGAAATGATATAGACAAAGCGCAACTACTCAACGCTGTTGCTGATCAATATAAAACTTCTGACCCAAAGTTAATGTTAAACTATGCCAACAAAGCATTAGCATTAGCCAAAAAAATTGACTTCAAACTTGCCGAAGGAAATGCGTTGCTCAATATTGGAAACGCAAATATTATTTCAGGAAATTATAGTCTTGCTCTACAATCATTTACTGAAGCACAACATCTTTTTGAAACGATTGAAAACACAACTGTTGAAAGACAACAAGGACTTGCTAAAGCGTTAGGAAGTATTGGAATTGTTTTTTCAGAGCAAAGTAATTATTCTAAAGCATTACAATATTATCTAAAGGCGGTAAAAATTTACGAGCAATTAAAAGCCGAAGAGAAATGTGCCAAACTTTATAACAACATCGGGATTGTCTATACGTCACAAGCTGCCGATTTTAAAGCATTAACTTATTTTGTTAAAGCGCAAAAAATTCAAGAAAAAAGAAACGATGCCAATGTTGGAATAACCTACACCAACATCGGTAATGGTTATTTGAAACAGAAAAACTTGCCCAAAGCATTTGATTATTATACCAAAGCCAAATCATCGTTTGAAAAACATCCTAATCCAAGAGCTTTAGGCGAATGGTACAACAACATTGGACTGTATTATAAAGCAGCAAATCAGCCAGAAAAAGCAATTGAAAACTGGAATGCAGCCATCGAAACTTTCAAAACTATTGAAGATAAATTCGGTATTGCTGACAGTTATATTTATCTAAGTCAGTTGTTTTTAGAACAAAACAAATTGCCATTGGCAATGCAAAATGCTAACAATTCATTGGCTTTGGCTAAAGAAATTAACGTTTTAGAACAAATTGTAATTTCAGAAAAACTCCTCAGCGATATTTATGCAAAGCAAAACAATCCGTTGTTAGCGTTTCAACATTTCAAACTTTACAGCCAAGCCAAAGACAGTTTGACCAATGAAGAACACATTCGCAGAAGCGTAGAAGAAGAACTAATGTTTGAGTTTGAAAAACGCGAAGCCATTCAACAAAAAGAAATCGAAAAGAAAGAAGTATTGCTTCAAGAACAATCGAAACAAAGTAAAATGCAGTTGTTTTTTGCGGCATTGTTTGGATTATTGCTTTTTGGTATTGGTTTTTTAATTTACAACCGAATTCAGTTGAAGAAAAACTTGACGTTGCAAAAAGAACTAGCAGAATACGAACAAAAAGCATTACATCTTCAAATGAACCCACATTTTGTATTCAATTGTTTGGGTTCTATATCCAGTTTTATTGTTCAAAACGGAACCGATTCCGCAATTAAATATTTATCAAAGTTTTCAAAACTGATGCGATTAACATTGGAATATTCCAAAGAAAGTTTAATCCCAATTGATAGAGAAATCGAGAGCTTACAAAACTACTTAGAACTAGAACAATTGCGGTTTAACAACAAATTTACATTTAGCATTTATAAAAGCGATGCAATAGAAGACGACATGGCGTTGCCACCATTATTATTGCAACCTTTTATAGAAAACGCCATCATTCACGGAGTAATTCCTAAGAAAGAAATAGGAAGTATTGCAGTTCGTTTTACGATAGAAAATCAAAGCTTGCTTTGCACCGTCGAAGATAATGGAATTGGTTTCCAACAGTCGAAAGCGGCAAAAGTAAACTCCGTAGTAGCTCACAAATCAATGGCATTAGATATTACCAAAAAGCGTTTGGAAATGATAGAATCAACTACCAAACAAAAAACCAATTTTACCATCGAAGAAGTGAAATCCGATAGTGAAATAAAAGGAACAAAAGTAATATTGAATTTACCGATTCAGTATATAAAATAGTTTACAGTTTTCAGTAACAGTTTGCATTATATAGTGCTTAGCTGAGACTGAAAACTGAGACTGAAAACTAAAAATATGATTACAGCAATACTAATAGACGACGATGACAATTTAAGAAGCGGAATGAAAAGTTTGCTCTCTCGCTATGCACCCGAAATTAGAATTATTGGCGAAGCAGATAGTGTAGCAAACGGAACAACGTTGCTTATGGAAACCCAACCTCAAGTGGTGTTTTTAGACATTCATCTTGGCGATGGTTCAGGTTTTGATTTGTTGGAAGAAGTTTATAAAAACGGCGTGAAAGTAACAGCACAAATTATTTTCATCACCGCTCATGAGCAATATGCAATCAAGGCATTTCGATTTAGTGCGTTGGATTTTCTCCTAAAACCAGTTGATCCAGACGAACTTCAAAAAGTAATTGCCAAACTAAAAAATGTAATTGACAAAAGTGATAGCGCGGCACACATCGATTTGTTATTAGAAAACATCAGAAAAAAAGTAGATAATTTCAAGCGAATTGCTTTGTCTAATTCTGATGGAATACATCTTTTTGATGTCAGCGATATTATTCGTTGCGAAAGCGAAGACAACTATACCAAGTTTTACATCAAAAACAACAAACCGATTTTGATTTCAAAAACCTTAAAAGAATACGAAGAATTATTGGCAGAACATGGTTTTGAACGCATTCATCAAAGTCATTTGATAAACATTGCTTATCTAAAATCATACATCAAAAAAGATGGTGGATATGTAGTTATGGCAGACAACTGTAATTTACCCATTTCACAACGAAAGAAAGACCGATTGCAAGAATTGTTAAAAATGATGTAGCGAATTCTAAATAGAAATAGGAGTTTACTCATTTACAAATAAAACTTTAAAAAGGTTATAGTAATTTTATAAAAAAAGATTGTCAAAATAAAAATATCAAACTATGAAAAGAATTTTATACTTATTGATTTTAATCACAGGATATACAAACGCACAGATTGTAAATATTCCTGATGCGAATTTTAAAGCAATGTTGTTAGGTGCAAATCCATCAAATTTTACAGCTGTAAATCAAAATAATGTTTCTATTACTATTGATACAAATGCGAATGGTGAAATCGAAGAAAGTGAAACTTTAAATGTAGCTAAATTATATTTATCTATTTCAAGTATTACTAATATTACAGGTATCGAAGCTTTTCAAAACTTAGTATTTCTTGATTGTTCGAATAATGAATTAACTTCTTTAAATGTTTCTGGGTTAACTCAGTTACAAACACTAAATTGTTCATACAATTTTATATCGTCTTTAAATGTTTCAGGTTTGCCCCAGTTACAAACATTAGATTGTTTTCATAACTTTATGACAAACATTGATTTTACAAATTGTCCTAATTTAAATAATATTGATTGCAGTTTTAATTCAATTTCAATGATTGATTTAACAGGTTTGAATTCTGTTGATTGGTTTTCATGTTTTCAAAATTTGATTTCAAATATTGTCATAACTAATTTTGTTGAAATCGGTAGCTTTGAAATCGGAAATAATCTATTAATTAATTTAGATTTGTCTAATGTTAAAGTTACCTCATTTTCTTCAGTAAATAATTCATTACGTTTTTTGAATTTGAAAAACGGTTTTGATGAAGAAATACCAGATTTTTCTTTAGTAAATAATGGTATTGTAAATATATGTCAAGATGGTAATCAAAGATTCGAATTAGAAGATTACCTATTTAATCTAGGAGCTTTAGAAGCAGTTGTCACTTCCTACTGTACATTCACTCCAGGCGGAAACTACAACACCATCGTTGGACAAATTCAATTTGACGAAGATAACAACGGTTGCGATGTAAACGATGGTGGCGCAGCAAACGTTAGAATAAACATCACAGACGGAACAGAAACTGGCGCAGCTTTTAGTAATGCAAATGGCGGTTACACTTTTTACACCCAAGCGTTAAATCACGAACTATCCGTCGCTACCGAAAACCCAACATGGTTTACTGTTTCACCAGAATTAGCTTCAGTTTCTTTTACGGATATAAACAATAATCAAGCACTTCAAAACTTTTGTATAACTGCTAACGGTGTTCATCCTGACCTAGAAATTGTAATCACACCAACAGTTCCAGCACGACCAGGATTTGATGCAACCTATAAAATTGTATACCGCAACAAAGGAAACCAAACCTTGTCGCAACAATATGGTATCAACTTTTTCTACAATCAAAACCTGATGGAATATGTTTCTGCATCAGTAGAGCCAAGCCAAATGGTTGCTGGAGGAATTTCTTGGGATTATGCCAATCTACAACCTTTTGAAAGCAGAGAAATTGTATTTATGCTAAACATCAATGCGCCAACGGATACCAATCCAGTGAATAATGATGACGTTTTAACTTTTACCACGTCCATCATGCCACAAGCAGGCGATGAAAACACAGCAGACAACACCTTTCTTCTCAACCAAACCGTAGTCGGTTCCTATGATCCAAATGACATCACATGTCTCGAAGGCGATATCGTTTCACCAACCGAAATAGGCGAGTACCTTCACTACAACATTCGTTTCGAAAACACAGGAACAGCATCTGCTGAAAATATAGTAGTAAAAACCGAAATCAATCCAGCCGAATTCGACATCAACACACTTCAGCTATTAAATGCTTCTCATGCCGTAGATGTAAGAATAAGAGGAAACATAGTCGAATTTATTTTCAAAGAAATTTATCTACAAACTGGCGGACACGGAAACGTATTACTAAAAGTAAAAACCAAACCAAGTTTACAAACAGGCGATTTAGTTAAAAACAAAGCCAATATCTACTTTGATTATAACTTCCCAATCCTAACCAATGATGCCGAAACCGTTTTCCAATCATTAAGCAACCCAGATTTTGAAATCGATAATAGCGTAAAAATCTATCCAAATCCAAGCAACGCATTAGTCAATATCAAATCCGATTTCAATATCAAATCAATACAATTATACGATGTCCAAGGCAGAATTCTGCAAACCAACATCGTAGAAGAAAACACCACAACACTTGATATTGCATCAAAAGCTAAAGGCATTTATTTCCTAAAAGTCATTACAGATAAAGGAATAAAAGTAGAAAAGTTAGTCAAAGAATAAAAAGTTAATTTTAATTAAGTAAAAAAACTC
>DAOLYL010000050.1:0-13689 GCA_035425765.1 Flavobacterium sp.
CCAGTTTTTTCAAGCATTTGATACGCTTCTTTTCCTACTTGGTTGAAATGAGGTAATTCCGTAACAGTAACGTTTTCAGGATATTCGCCAGCATATTTTGAACCTTCAGAAACATATTGCCCAAAATGCCAAAATTCTTTCAAATCACCAGCCGAACGACCTTTTGCATGTTCTTTACCAAAAGAAACATAACCTCTTTGTCCACCAATTCCTGGAATTTCATAGTTGGTTTTAGTTTCAACTGGAAGCGAAAAAAAGTTGCGCACTTCACTATATAAATCACTAACCAATTTGTCATCTAAAAAATGACCTTTTAATGCTACGAAACCTATTTCTTCGTAAGCTTTTCCGATTTCATTTACAAACTTTTGTTTACGTGCCGGATCATCCGACAGGAAATCACGTAAGTCAACACTTGGAATTTGTTGCATACTAAAACTTTTTTGTTAATAACTTAAAACGCATTAAAATCAATGCATAGCTACAAATGTAATTAATTTTTAAATACGATTTTTCAAAGTTGTTAACAATTCGTGGCAAAAAGAATGGTAATTTATAGGCAAACAATTTGAATATTTCAATTACCAATAAATTTCTACAAGCTAGTTGACACACTCAATAAAAAATACTACTTTTACAACCCAAACAACACTACTATGAGTCAAAAAGTATTGCTCACTTCCAAAGAAGTCAATATCATACTCCATCGTTTGGCTTGTCAGTTAATCGAAAACCATTTAGATTTTTCCAATACTGTTTTAATCGGAATTCAACCGCGAGGAATTTATTTAGCCAATCGTGTCAAATCTTTGCTAGAAAACGAATATAAAATCAACGATATAAAACTTGGTTTTTTAGATATTACTTTTTTCCGTGATGATTTTCGTAGAAGCGAAAAACAATTAGAAGCCAACAAAACACAAATTAATTTTTTGGTTGAAGATAAAAAAGTAGTTTTTATTGACGATGTTCTTTTTACAGGAAGAAGTATAAATGCAGCATTGACAGCCATTCAATCTTTTGGAAGACCATCTGAAGTAGAGCTTTTAGTGCTGATTGATAGAAGATTTAGTCGCCATTTGCCAATTCAACCTGATTATCGTGGTCGTCAAGTTGATGTTATCAATAATGAAAAAGTAATTGTTTCATGGAATGAAAAGGATGGAGAAGATGCCGTTTATTTAATTTAGAATTAAAAATTTTAATAGAGACAACAACACACAACTAGAATATACAACTAAAATGTCCGAACTATCAGTTAACCATTTATTAGGAATAAAGTATCTCAAAAAAGAAGATATTAACTTGATTTTTGAAACCGCCGATCATTTCAAAGAAGTTATTAATCGTCCAATAAAAAAAGTGCCATCACTTCGAGATATTACTATTGCCAATATTTTTTTTGAAAATAGTACCAGAACAAAACTCTCTTTTGAATTAGCTCAAAAACGGCTTTCGGCTGATGTAATTAGCTTTTCTGCTGCTCAATCTTCTGTAAAAAAAGGCGAGACATTGATTGATACTGTAAATAATATTTTATCAATGAAAGTGGACATGGTTGTGATGCGACATGCTAATCCTGGTGCTGCTTATTTTTTATCTCAAAATGTAAAAGCGAGTATAATTAATGCTGGCGATGGTGCTCATGAACATCCAACACAAGCTTTGTTAGATAGTTTTTCCATAAGAGAAAGATTAGGTGAAGTTGCAGGTAAAAAAGTGGTTATTGTTGGTGATATTTTGCATTCTCGTGTGGCTTTATCTAATATTTATGCACTACAAATGCAAGGTGCAGAAGTTAAAGTTTGTGGTCCAAAAACATTACTTCCAAAATATATTGAAAGTCTTGGCGTATCGGTTGAACCAAATCTTAGAAAAGCTCTAGAATGGTGCGATGTAGCTAATATGCTTCGTGTACAAAACGAACGAATGGATGTGAACTATTTTCCTTCAACTCGTGAATATGCACAACAATATGGTGTTGACAAAGCGTTATTAAACTCTCTCAATAAGGAAATTATAATCATGCATCCTGGACCAATTAATCGTGGAGTTGAAATAACTTCGGATGTTGCTGACTCGCAGCAATCGGTAATATTAGACCAAGTTGAAAATGGTGTTGCCATTAGAATGGCGGTTATTTATCTTTTAGCATCTAAAATACAACAATAAAAAAAGTCTCAATTTCTTGAGACTTTTTAGTTATTCTGTTTTCAGATTTCTAAGTTGTTTTAGCTTTTCTTTCCATGTTGCTAATTCTTCTTTTTGTCTTTCGATGTTTTTCAAAACTTCTTTCACAAATGGATTGTCCGATTTGGCATTTGAAAAGAATTGAATATTGTTCTCTAACTGGAAAATATCGTTTTGTACTTCATCAATCTTACGCATCATGAATACTTTTTCGTTATCTAACTTTCTAGTATCTGAATGTGCTAAATTGTCCAATCTATTGGCAAATCTTGCCATTTCGTTGTCTTTTTTGCTAGCACTTAATTTTTCGAATAGTGCATCTAGGATTTTATTAAATTTTCCTTCAATGTGACGTCTTGGAAAGGGAACTTTTCCAAAACTTTTCCAAGTTTCAATATGAGCTTTTATGGCATCTAAATCCGTTTTATGATCACCAATAAGTTCAAAACTTCTTAATGTTTCTAAGTATGCTTTTTTGTTTTCAAAAGCAGCGACTTCATCTTCATTAACTTCGGATTTTTGCTCTTTTAATTTTTCAAAATATTCGTTGCAAGCTGCTCTAAATTCTCCCCAAATTTTGTCTGAAAATTTTCTTGGAACATGCCCAATGGTTTTCCACTCTTCTTGAATTTGTTTCATCAATGGAGTAGTAGTTGCAAAATCCGTAGAGTCTTTTAGTTCAATGGCTTTGGCAACAAGTGCTTGTTTTTTGGATAGATTATCGTTTTGGTCTTTTTTAATCTCTTTATAAAATGAATTTTTAAGAACATTAAAATTTCTAACCGCAACTTTGAATGCTGCCCAAGTTTCTTCATTCATTTCTGAAGGAACTTTTCCTGTTTTGAAAAATGCTTCTCTAAGATTTTCTACTTTGTCAATTTGACCAAGCCAAGCACTGTGAGAATTAACTTTTTCCTGAGCTAAAACTTCAATTTGAGCAATTAATTCCTTTTTGGCAACTAAATTCGCTTCTTCAATTTCACGGAACTTTTCATAATATCCTTCACGTTTGTCATGAAGTTGTTTGGTTAAATCACTGAATTTGTTCCAAATTTCTTCACGATGATCACGAGAAACTGGTCCGATATCTTCTTTCCAAATTCGGTGTAAGTCTTGTAATTCGCGAAACGCTTTGTTGATGTCTTCTTCTTGATTTAATTCTTCAACACGAGCAATAATTTTTAGTTTTTGCTCTAAGTTGTGTTTGAAATCTAAATCACGAATTTCTCTATCTAGGTGAAGAATATCGTAGAAATTTTCTAAATGAAAATGATAATTATTCCAAACGTGGTTGTATTTGTCTTTAGGAATTGGCCCAGCAACTTTCCATCGTTCTCTAATATCATTAAACTGTTTTAGTGTTACCGAAATAGCTTCTTGGCTGTGAATTAAGTTTTTTAATTCTTCAACAATTGCTAGACGATTATCTAAATTTGATTTTAAGCTGTTTTGTAAACTTTGAAAATGGGTATTTTTTCTTTCTCTATACGAAGTATAAAGTTGATCGAATTTTATTTTTAAAGGAAAATGATAGTGAAAATCCTCAGTAGTTTCTGGATTTTCAGCATGAAATTCCTCTTTTTTCTCGTCAATAAAATGATAGTATTTTGATAAGAATGATTTTTTTAGCTCTTCAACATGGTCTTTAACAGACATTACTTTTTCAACAGCAACAAGAACGCTCAATTCATCCACCAATTCTTCCATAGACAACGTTTCATAATCCATCATTTCAATATGATGTCTATCTTTTAACGTTTCGTCTTCGCTTTCTTCTGCATTTACATTTTGTATAGCAGTTATCGCAGAATGGTTGTCGTCTTCAATAACTAAAGTATCGTCAGCTACTTGTTCGTCCGTAAGTTCAACTACATTTTCAGGTTCCGAAATAGTTTCGACTACTTCTTCAACAATAGTTGGTGTTTCAACTTCTTCAGAAACAGTAGTAACGGTTTCTTCAATTACTTCTTCTGAAATAGAAGTTTCTTCTGGAACAATTGCTTCAATTTCTTCTGAAATTTCAACGACAGTTTCGGTTATAACTTCTTGATTTTCTGTTGGTATTGAATCATTTGATTCGTTTGCCAAGTTTCCATCTGCTTCTAGCAGGTTATCATTCTTTTCTTCTAACATTTTGAAAATGTTTTAAAGGTTACACAATTTGAGGGCGAAAGATAGTAAACTACTGCCAAATTTCAAAGAAAATCACTGTTTTCTGTGCTTTTTCGGTATGAATCAAAAAGTTCTGTCACAAGAGTAACAGAACTTTGGGTATTTATTTTTTTGAAAAAAATTAGTTTACCGCAATCTTTTTTGTAACCGATTGATTGTTTGCGTTCAATTGTAAAAAGTAAAATCCTTTAGGAAGATTAGTTACTTCATACGTATTATCAAGTTTTTCAGGACTTTTAATTTGTTGAACTAATTGTCCATTAATTGTAATAATATTTATTTCAGATAACTCAACTTCGGATTGAATATTTATTTTACCATTATTTGAAGGGTTTGGATATACAGAAACTAAATCTAAATTATTAAAAGTTGAAGTCGATAAAGGTAAACCCCAAATTTGTGTTATATAACCATTGTTATCAATGTAAGGATTTCTATTTCCTTGTCTAGCATTTACTCCAATAGCATTATTTCTATCAATTTCTCTTTGACTAACACCATCTTGCTCATTCCAAGTTAATAAAATGTTTAAAAAAGTTGGCGAAAATGATTGACCAGTTGATCCGTCAAACATAACCTTAGAAAGAGAATTAGAAGTTGCATAAAAATCAACCAGTCTGTCTTCATATCGAGTAGCGAAATAAAATAGCATTCGAGCAATGTCACCTTTAAATTCGTCTATTGGTTCAAAAACAGTTCCAGAGAAACCTTGAGAATAACCAGAATTTAGATTTGAACCTCTTTTTGAACCATTGGAATAAGTTGAAGTTGCATTATTAACTTTACCAAATGGAAAATCACCACGTTGCGCATTTACATATTTATCAGAAGGAACTACAAAATGAGCATCAGAAAACATTGGTCTAACTCCATTGCCAAAATATGACTGTGGAACTATGTGTTCTCTGTTGTATCTTTGACATTCAGCCGTTCCAAGAGTTCCATCATCTTGCAAACCACCACCATATTCGTACTCACACTCAGTTCCAGTAGGATTTTCGGTGTACATATCTAACATAGTTCCATTATTTTCATAGTAGTTGTCAATATCAGATGTTAAATAAGTAATATATAAACCATTATAATCTCTATCAGTATGATCGTTTATGATATTAAATAATTGTGTTTTTAATGTGTAACCAGTTCCAGTTGCAGAGTTATAATATCCGTTTGGGATAGATTCTACGCTATTTGCAACTTGCGCAATGCTAATGGTGGTTACCAATAGTAAAAATGAGGTAATTATATTTTTCATAAAATTTATTTTCTTTCTAATAATGCCATGTAAAATCCATCAAAACCGCTTTCTGAAGCTAATAATTTTGAATCTTTAACAAAGGTAAAGTTTTTGCCGCTTTCGGTTGTTAAAAAACGCTTAATTTGTTCCTGATTTTCAGATGGTAAGATGGAACATGTAGCATAAACTAATTTTCCACCTGGTTTAACGATTTTTGAATAACTTTCTAAAACTTCTGCTTGAATTTTTTTAATATTTTCAATGAACTCTGGTTGTAACTTCCATTTGCTGTCTGGGTTTCTTTTTAAAACACCCAAACCGCTACACGGCGCATCAATAAGAACTCTATCAGCTTTTTCATGAAGTTTTTTGATAACTTTTGTGCTATCAATAATTCGATATTCTATGTTAAAAGCGCCGTTTCTTTTGGCTCTAAGTTTTAATTGCTTTAGTTTACTTTCGTATAAATCCATTGCAATTAATTGTCCTTTGTTTTCCATTAATGATGCCATGTGCAACGTTTTTCCACCTGCGCCAGCACAAGTATCAACAACTCTCATTCCTGGTTGTACATCAAGGAAAGCAGCAACTAATTGAGAAGAAGCATCTTGCACTTCAAAAAAACCTTCTTTGAAAGCATCGGTTAAAAAAACATTGGCTCTTTCTTTAAGTACCAAAGCATCTGGCTGATTTTTTAAAAATTCAGTTTCGATGTTTAAATCCATTAAGATAGCATGTAGTTTTTCTTTAGTGGTTTTTAAAGTGTTAACTCTAAGAATAACTTTGGCTTGCTGGTTTTGAGCTGCAATTTCTTTTGTCCAAAGTTCCTCACCAAGTTCTTTTATTCCCAATTCGTCCATCCAATCTGGAATTGATTCGCGGTATTTTCTAATTTTGGATAATTCGTCAAAACGACCTTTAATTTTTCGAGCTGGTGTTCCTTCAAGTTGTCTCCAATCTGGAATTGTATAACCACGAAGAATTGCCCAAACGGCAAATATTCTCCACAATTGGTCTCGGTCAAGCGGTTCTTTTACTTCCGCAATTTCCATGTATAGTCTTTTCCAGCGAACAATTTCGTAGATGGTTTCGGCAACAAATTTTCTATCGGAACTTCCCCAACGTTTGTCTTTTTTCAAGGCACGAGCAACTACTTTATCGGCATATTCACCTTCGTTGAAGATGGCATTTAAAGAGTCAATCGTTGTGTAAACTAAGTTTCTGTGTAATCGCATTTGTAAAAAAATCAGCGGGCAAAGATATTGCTTTTAATGCAAAGAAAAAAAGTATTCTTTGTTAGAATACTTTTTAGTTTTTTAGTCGCATGAATTTTCTATTCTTCTCATTTCAATTTTCTCTGGAGCATGAAGAACTAGTGGGAATTGTTCAATTTTTACAGAACTACTGTCTAGTCCAAATCCTTTTTCTTCTGACAAACTGAATTTTTTCATAGTGAAATAGGTGTTCATGACTATTTTTTCAAAGAAAGTTAAATCACTATCGTTAGAAAGGAATTTTTCAGAGAGAACAAATTTGAAATCACCAATGATATGGTTTTTACTTAATGATTCGTATCGACTAGTAATGTCAACTTCGCCACGCTGTACCATTTCTTTGATAACTTGTTTGAACATCAAATTAATTTTAGTTGGTTCTCTAAAACCAAGATAGAAGTCAATTCTATAAATGTCATCTTTAATAATTTCGGTAACTCGGTATTCTTTCTTATAAGGTTCGCTTAATATATTTACATGAATAAACCAGTATAAATCGGCTCGTTTTGGTCTTTTTTGGAGAATAGAATACATCACTTTTTCTTCTATTTCGTCACTGCGAGTTGAGTTAGTCATATAGACTAAATGTGTTGCATATTTTGGGATTGACAAGTCAACGCTTAGCTCAGCAAGTACTTTTTTGTAATCGTTAATTTTGACAATTTTCGTATAACTTTTACTAATTTTCTTAGCTAAAAACCATGTTGACATGACTCCGATGAGGAAAAGGGCAATTACCATAGTAACATAACCACCTTCCATAAATTTTGTAATATTGGCGGCTAAAAAACTGATTTCAATGGTTGCATAAAGTGTTATTAATGGCGCAATGAAATACCATTTTACCCTTTTCATTATCAAATAAAAATTTAATAATGTTGTGGTCATCATCATGCCAAGAATTATGGATAATCCATAGGCATGTTCCATATATTTTGATTCTTTGAAATATAATGTTATTCCAACACAGCCAATAAATAATAACCAATTTATAGATGGAATATAGAGCTGTCCTTTAACATCGGTCGGATAATTGATTTTTACTTTTGGCCAGAAATTTAATCGCATTGCTTCATTAATCAAAGTGAACGAACCACTTATTAATGCTTGTGAAGCAATAATAGCTGCTAATGTTGCTACGACAATTCCAATTGGTTGAAACCATTCTGCCATTATTAAATAGAATGGATTTGGGTTGTGATCGTTAAGTTGAGATAAAGTACTTCCATTATGTTGTAATAAATATGCACCTTGACCAAAATAATTTAAAACTAAAGTTGCTTTGACGAAAATCCAGCTAACTCTAATGTTTCTTCTTCCACAATGTCCCATGTCTGAGTACAATGATTCTGCTCCAGTTGTACAAAGAAATACTGCTCCAAGTATAAAAAATCCATGTCCAGATACTTCGGATGTTAAAAGTTTATAAGCATAGTAAGGGTTGATTGCTTTTAATACTTCAACGTTTTGTGTAATTTGAATAACTCCTAAAATACCTAACATTGAAAACCAAATTAGCATTACTGGAGAGAAAAACTTCGTAACTATTTTAGCGCCAAATTGTTGAATAGTAAATAAAACAAAAAGAATTGCTATTACAATTGGAATAGTTGGAATATCAGGTTTGAAAATAAGTAGTCCTTCAACTGCTGAGGATACTGAAATTGGTGGCGTTATGATACCTTCAGCTAGCAATAGACTTCCACCAATTATTGCAGGTACAATTAGCCATTGAATTTTGGTTCTTTTTACAAGAGAATACAATGAAAAAATTCCGCCTTCACCGTGGTTATCTGCATTTAGTGTTATTATGACATATTTCAGTGTAGTTTGTAATGTTAATGTCCAAATAATACAAGAAAGGCCACCAAGTATTAATTCGGAATTGATGATATTATCACCAATTATTGATTTCATTACATACAATGGCGATGTTCCAATGTCACCATAAATTATTCCTAAAGTTAAAAGTAATCCACCAGCTGAAAGCTTGGAGTGCAAATTTTGATGACTATGAGAACTCATAATAAATTGTTAAAGAATGCAAATTTATATCTTTTTCAAATACTTGGATGTTTTTATAGGTATTTATTTTAAAAACAAAAAGCCATTGCGTTAACAATGGCTTTCAATCACAACAAAACTATGTACAAAAACTAACTTCTTTTGTTTCCTCTTGAACTACTTTGAGCTCTTTCGGAAGATTTATTTTCTGAAATATTTCTTGAGCTTGCTCTTTGATTTTCGGAACTTCTAGTGCTTTCACTTCTGGTATTGCTTCTTGTTGGAGCACTTTCAGTAGTTACATTTCTTTGTGAAACAGTTCTTGGAGTTTCAGATTTTACAGGATTACTTCTTGTATTATTTCTACTTGGAGTATTTTGAACCGTTTCATTTCTTTGTGAAACAGTTCTTGGAGATTCGCCTCGAGTTGTTTCATTTTTTACGGTATTACTTCTGGTATTTGTTCTGCTAGGAGTATTTTCAATAGTTACATCTCTTTGCGAAATATTTCTTGTTGATTCATTTCTTGCATTATCTGTTCTAACTGAATTAACTCTTCCTGTAGTTGTATTTCTTACTGATTCAGGTCTTGAATTTATTCTTCCATTTGCAGTTGCAACTTCATTTCTTGGAGAAACTGTTCTGATGTTTCTTTTTTGGTCTAATTCATATCGGTTTGTATAACTTGTATTTCTACTTGTGAAAGAACGATTTGGATGTTGATTTTGATAAGCAATTCCTCTTCTTCCACCATTATAATAAACATTGTAAGCTGTTTGACATCTACGAATATTTACATAATTATAGTGATGATATGAGTTGATGTGAAAACTAATATGATTTCTATATCTAAATATTGGAAAAGGATTCCACGCTACGTAATAACTTGGATAATAACCCCAATACCAAGTAGAACAATAAGGTCTGTAATTATTCACCCAAAAAGAGCTATAAATTACTGGAGTATATGAGTAAACAGGTTCGTAGATGTAATTTTGTCCATACATATAAACATCACCAACAACTTGAACTTGAATTCTATTGTTTCTGTCCTTTTCAACTTCAATCGAAGCTACATCTTGAAATGTATCACGACCTAAAACAGATTGGATAACAATAATATGTGTGTTTCCTTCAATAGTTTCAATCACACGCATATAATCAACTTGATTATCTTCGTTTAAATCTAAATTAGATATTTGCGATTTTGGATCATTCAAACGTCTTTCGAAATCTTCTAAATTTTCTGAATCTCCAAAAATGGATGCAACAGCTCGTAAATCTAAATTATCACTAATTTCAGAATTTGTTGCAGTAACGGTAGTTCTATCTTGAGCAAATAATGTGCTAAAACTAAGTGTAGCCAAAAGCGATAGAGAAAGGATTTGTGATTTCATAATAATATATTTTTAATTGATAAATAGCTATTTACGTTTATCCAATTACTGTGCCACAATTTTTTATTTAAAGAAACTTTAACAAATCTAAAGTGCATAAAAAAATGTATATTCGCTTATTATTCAAGTATTTCAGATGAAAAAAATAAATATTATTGTTTGCGTTGTTTTCCTTTTACTAAGTTGTAAATCAGGTAAAAATATTGTAGAAGATTCTTTTAAATCAATTAC
The DNA here is from genome assembly GCA_035425765.1 of Flavobacterium sp. Lineage (GTDB taxonomy): Bacteria > Bacteroidota > Bacteroidia > Flavobacteriales > Flavobacteriaceae > Flavobacterium. Next base: position 10,506 of record DAOLYL010000050.1, read on the forward strand.
AATTGATACTATATTGAATGATAAAATTAGCATCAGAGCAATTTTAGTTGATAAAGATAGACTTTGGTTTGCTGCAGATAAAAGTAGGTTTGGGTTTTATGATTTTAAATCTAAAAAAATAAAGGAAATAGTAATAAAAAGTGATAGTTTGAATAACGAATTTAGAAGCATTGCTCAAAACAATGAATCTATTTTTATAGCCAACATTGGTAATCCAGCGAATATCTTTAAAATAAATAAAAAAGATTTATTTGTTAAAAATGTTTACACCGAAACTCATGAAAAAGTATTCTATGACAGCGTGAATTTTTGGAATGAAAAGGAAGGAATACTAATCGGTGATCCGATAGAAAATTGCTTATCAATACTAATTACTCGTGATGGTGGAAATTCTTGGAACAAAATACCGTGCTCTAATTTACCCAAAACAGTTGATGGCGAAGCTGCTTTTGCCGCAAGTAATACCAATGTAATTATCAAAGAAAACAATTGTTGGATAGTTTCTGGAGGAAAGAAATCTAGAGTTTTTTATTCTTCTGATAAAGGAAAAAAATGGACAGTCTTTGACACACCAATTGTTCAAGGTGAAGCAATGACTGGAGTTTTTACAGCTGATTTTTATAATTCAAAACTAGGTTTTGTTGCTGGAGGAAATTATGAAAATCCAGAGCAAAATTTTCAAAACAAAGCCATTTCAAAGGATGAAGGAAAAACATGGACATTATTAGCCGAAAATCAAGGATTTGGTTATGCTTCTTGTGTTCAATTTATACCCAATTCTATGGGTGAAAAGCTGGTTACTGTTGGAACTTCCGGTTTATATTATTCTTCCAATGGTGGTGTTTCTTGGAAACAATTATCAGATGATAAAACATTATATACTATTCGTTTTCTTGATAATAATACTGCTTTTGCTGCCGGAAAGAATAAAATCGTTAGGATTGAGTTTAATGAAAATTAAGTAATTCATAATGATTTTGCTATTGTATTAAAAAAAGCGCAATCGATTGAAAACAGTTTTATACTTTTGCAACGCTAAAATAAAACAAATGAACTTCGATAGAAAAGACCATTCCAATATACGATTATTAGACTTATACAAGCGACTTTTAATGCCAAGATTGATTGAAGAAAAAATGCTAATTCTTCTTCGTCAAGGAAAAGTGTCAAAATGGTTTTCAGGAATTGGTCAAGAGGCAATTTCGGTTGGAATAACCAATGCTTTAGATAAAGATGAATACATTTTGCCAATGCACCGAAATCTTGGTGTTTTTACCTCAAGAGATATTCCGTTGCACCGTTTGTTTTCGCAATGGCAAGGAAAAAAATCAGGTTTTACAAAAGGTCGCGATAGAAGTTTCCACTTTGGAACACAAGAGTTCAATATCATTGGCATGATTTCGCATCTTGGACCACAAATGGGAATTGCAGACGGAATTGCATTAGCAAACAAATTGAAGAAAAACGGAAAAGTTACTGCCGTTTTCACAGGCGAAGGCGCAACATCTGAAGGCGATTTTCACGAAGCTTTGAACATTGCTGCTGTTTGGGATTTACCCGTTTTGTTTGTGATTGAAAACAATGGTTACGGACTTTCAACACCAACAAATGAGCAATATCGTTGTGAAAATTTAGCCGATAAAGGAATTGGCTACGGAATGGAAAGTCACATTATCGATGGAAATAACATTCTTGACGTTTATAACAAAATTACAGAGCTAAAAGCTTCACTAGCAATTAATCCACGACCAGTTTTATTGGAATTTAAAACCTTTAGAATGCGTGGACATGAAGAAGCGAGTGGAACTAAATATGTGGCGCAAGAATTAATGGACGAATGGGCAATTAAAGATCCAATTTCAAATTATAAAGAATATTTAATCAATGTTGGTGTCTTATCGGAAGAATTAGATGCCGAATTAAAATCAGTTATTAAAAAGGAAATTGACAAAAATTGGGCAATTACGCAAGCCGAACCTGATTTTGAAGCTGATTTATTCGAAGAATTAAATGATGTTTACAAACCGTATGATTTTGAATTAGTTGAACCATCATCAGAAGTTGAAAATATTAGAGTAATTGATGCTATTTCGTCTGCGTTGAAGCAATCGATGGAACGTCATCCGAATTCGGTTATTATGGGACAAGACATTGCTGAATATGGCGGTGCTTTTAAAATTACCGAAGGTTTTGTAGAAGCTTTTGGCAAAGAACGAGTTCGAAACACACCAATTTGCGAAAGTGCAGTTGTTTCAGCAGCCAACGGTTTGTCAATCAACGGATATAAAGCAATTGTTGAAATGCAATTTGCTGATTTTGTTTCTTCTGGATTTAATCCAATTGTGAATTTATTAGCAAAGCAGCATTATCGTTGGAACGAAAAAGCCGATGTTGTAGTAAGAATGCCTTGCGGTGGCGGAACACAAGCTGGACCATTTCACTCGCAAACCAATGAAGCTTGGTTTACTAAAACGCCAGGTCTGAAAGTGGTTTATCCGGCATTTCCGTATGATGCAAAAGGTTTATTAAACACAGCAATCAACGATCCAAATCCGGTGCTTTATTTTGAACATAAACAATTGTATCGTTCTGTATATCAAGACGTGCCTAAAAATTATTATACAATTCCTTTTGGAAAAGCAGCGTTGCTTAAAGAAGGTTCTGATGTAACGATTATTTCATTTGGAGCTGGAGTTCATTGGGCTTTGGAAACGTTAACCAAAAATCCAGAAGTCAAGGCAGATTTGATTGATTTACGAAGTTTACAACCTTTGGATACCGAAACGATTTTTGCCTCAATAAAGAAAACAGGACGTTGTATTATTTTGCAAGAAGACACGCTTTTTGGCGGAATTTCTAGCGATATTTCAGCATTAATTATGGAACATTGTTTTGAATATCTTGATGCACCAGTTCGCCGAGTTGGAAGTTTAGAAAGTCCAATTCCATTTGTGAAATCGCTGGAAGACCAATATTTACCGAAGCAACGATTTGAAAAAGAATTATTAGAATTGTTGAAATATTAAGAAAACAAAAGGAGTTCAAATCGAACTCCTTTTTTTATAAAACCTTTTTGATTAACCAATAAACAACTATAAATACTATAATTGTTCCAAAGCAACCAAATCTACTTTTCTTTGCCGCAAAAAAAGCTCCAATAATTGCAATTAAATTTTTCATAGTT
>DAOLYL010000051.1:0-13534 GCA_035425765.1 Flavobacterium sp.
GGAAAGCAGGAAAATGGATTGCAAAAATACCCAAGCCATTCGCTTCAAATTATTTTAAACTCCGAAATCGACTACTACTTTTTCTGAGGTTGGTACTGCTTGACAGCTTAACACCAATCCTTTTGCGACTTCGTTTTCGTCGAGTGCGTAATTGATTTTCATTTCGACTGTTCCTGACACGACTTTGCACTTGCAGGTGCTGCAAACGCCACCTTTACAGGCGAATGGCAAATCGGCTCCAGCTGCTAATGCACCGTCTAAAATGTTGTCGAAATCGTCGTCCATCACGAAATGGAATTCTTTTCCGCCATCGATGATTGTTACATCGGTTCCTTCTACTTTTTTCTCTACAATTTTTGCCATTCGGGCTTTGTCTTCTTCGGTAATTCCTGAGGTAAATAGCTCGTAATGGATTTTATTTTTGTCTAAACCTGCGGCAACTAATTCGTCGCGGATTAAGAATATCATTTGTTCTGGACCGCAAATAAAACATTCGTCTGTTGATGGAATGTCGATGATATTTTTGGTTAGAACTTGTAATTTTTCTTTGGTAAATCGTCCGTTTAATAGTTCGATGCTTCGGTGTTCTTTGGTTAAGAAATGGAAGATTTCGAATCGGTCGAAATAGGTGTTTTTTAATTGCTCAATTTCTTCTTTAAAGATAATTGATTTTACAGTACGATTGAGATAAAACATTTTAAATGTGCTGTTTGGCTCCGAAATTAAGTGCGTTTTTATGATGGAAAGAATTGGTGTTATTCCGCTTCCTGCTGCAAAAACGATATAATTTTTAGGTTTATCGGCGTTGATTTCTACATTAAATTCACCATTTGGCGCCATAACTTCGATTACATCTCCTTTTTTTAAGGTGTCGTTTACGAAGGTTGAAAACAATCCGCCGTTGATTTTTTTAACAGCTATTTTCCATATGTTTTCGTTTGGTGAAGAACATAATGAATAAGAACGACGTGTATCTTGACCATCAATAATTGATTTTAGGGTAAGATGTTGTCCTTGTTTGTATTGAAATTCTTGCTTTAATTCTTGCGGAATTTCGAAAGAAAGTACGGAACAATCTTTTGTTTCCTTATAAATATCGGCAATTTTTATGCTGTGAAATTTTGACATAACCACTGAATAATTTTTAACTAACACTTGTTAGTTTGTTATGCAAATTTAGTGAAAATTTTGATATGTTACGAAAACGTTATATTTTTTTTGATTTAAACCATTAAGGCATTAAGGTTCATTAAGTTTTAGGTTTTAGGTTTGGAACACAGATTGGAGAAATTTGAGAAATTATACAATTCCATTGAGTAAGACCTGAATCATGTTTGCTTTTAGGATTTCGGGTTTTATTGTTTTTTTCTTTCCGTACCAAATGTAAAGTGTTCTAAGTGTTGAAAGCGTTGAGAAAATTATGACTTCGATATTTAGGTTTTTGATTTCGCCGTTTGCTATTCCGGATTTTATAATTTTTCTGAAGCTTTCTTCGTAGTCTTCACGCATTTTGATGAAATAGATTAAATCGTCGTCGGTTAAGTGCATCCAATCGTTATTTAGACAAGCTAGTGCGTCTGAATTTCGGAGAGTAATATCGATATGAAGTTGAATAACTCTTTCGATTTTTTGGATGGTAGAATTTTCCGAAGCTAGAATTTCATCTATTACGGAAGTAAATTCTTCAGCAATTTCGATAATGATTAAGACTAAAATTTCTTGCTTTGATTTGATATGATTGTAAAGACTTGCCGCCTTAATATCCATAGCTTGGGCAATGTCACGCATGGTTACAGCGCTGTATCCTTTTTCTTTGAAAAGTTTGGCAGCTACATTTATTATTTCGGTTTTTCTATCGATTGGTTTCATAAAAAAAATTATAGATTTTTACTGAAATCTGCTTCATTGTTAATATTATTTCCTTCGTAAACTAATTTCCAGCCCATGGAATTGGTGAGAATTAAAATCTTTGACAACTCACTTAACAATCTGTTTTTTGCATTTGATTTTAATGTGGATTTTTCAATTTTCTTTTGCAAATTGGCACGAACTGTTTTGTTTACTTTATTGTAATCATTACCTGTGAATGGATTTAATGTGCTTTGATCTACATCATAATACTCAATATTTGGACTGATTTTGATTTCTTCTTTTGGAATATTGACAATAGTAATTGTTTTATTTTTTTCGTCAATATCATATTTTATTTGTCTCATATCATAAGCGACAGTGACATCAGCGTTGACAATTATTAATGCTTTTTTTTCAAAAGAAACCATATCCATTAGATATTTTTTTTGGTCTTTATAGGTAAGAACTTCTGCAAAATGTCCTTCGGTTACAATGAGTTTTCCAACGTTTTTGATTTGTTTTTCAATTAAATTGGTATTGTACTCAATTGTGGAAGTCTCTTTTTTAGAAGTGAAAAACTTGAAAACAATTATACCAATGACTATAAATAAAAGCAAATAAATCAGTTTCCCAGATCTGCCAATTGCCTGAAATACTGGAACTAATAGATTTTTAACTTGGGTTTCTGTTGATGCTTTTCGTGTCATTTTCAATAATTTGAACGAAGATAGAAAATCCATTTTACTTAAATCAAAAAAACCGTCTCAAAAAATGAGACGGTTTTTATTTCAATTTAAAAAAAATTATTTTTTTATCACTTTACTAATCTTGACTGCTCCATCTTCACCATTTATTCTCAGCATGTAAGTAGCTGTTGGTAAATTAGACAAATCAACATCATCTTGCATAGAATTGAATTGTTTTACAAATAATATCTGTCCAAGCAAGTTAACAACTTCAACACTTTCAATTTGTTGAGTACTTGCAACAGTAATAATGTCTTTTGTTGGATTTGGATAGATTTTTATATTATTTTTTTCAAAATCATCAATCCCTAAACATCCACCTAAAGTCATTGTCACAGCCAATCTAGTTTGACTTTCACACAGACCAACTGTTTGCGAAGCATAATAAGTTGTTCCTGAAATAATTGTTGTTCCAGCAGGAATAACAGTTCCGTTGGTTGGAGCATTATACCAAATAATATCTGAACCTGTAACGGAAATTAATCCAACGGTTTCACCTGCACAAAACGATTGATTTGCAGCACCTGTTGGCGAATTTGTTGAAGTAACTGTTGCGTTAATTGCTGTTCTTATTGAAGAAACACAACCATTATTAACCGCTTCGACATAATAAGTTGTCGTTGATGAGATGGTTGGTGTCACAAAACTAGAACCTGTTCCTATTGAAGTTCCGCCACTTGGTACGCTATACCAATTGATAGTTCCAACAGTATATGCTGCAGCTAAAGTTACACTTCCTGAACCACATCGACTTGCTGGAGTTAAAGTAGTATTAAATGGTCTTTCATTTACAGTAACATTTACTGGAATTCTAGCCGATTGACAACTTCCGTTAGTAGCTTGTACATAGAAAGTAGTTGTTGTTCCCCAATTACTTATTGAAAAATCATTTCCAGTTCCTTGAACAATTCCGCCGGTTGGAACATTGTACCATGCTAAAGTTCCTGCGCTTGCTGTTGCAGAAATAGTAAATGTATCACCACCACAAATTGTAGTTGGAGTTGTTGACGTAATTGTTGGACTAGGATTAATTGTAGCAATTACTGCTGTTCTTGTTCCAGATGCGCAACTTCCGTTAACGGCTTCAACATAATAAGTTGTTGTTAAAGAAATGCTTGGAGTTGTATAGCTATTGGTTGTAGCTAATGAAGTTCCACCTGTTGAATTAGCATACCAAACTACGTTTCCTGCACTTGAAGAAGCTGACAAAGTTACAGTTCCAGCATCACAACGACTACTTGGAGTAGTTGAAGTTATTGTTGGAGTTGTGTTAACTGTTGCAGTTACAGCTGTTCGCACAGAAGTACAAGTTCCAGAAGTAGCTTCAACATAATAAATTGTTGTTGATGAAATACTTGGTGTTGTAAAACTTGTTCCTGTTGCCACTGATGAACCTCCAGATGGAACACTAAACCAATTTATTGTTCCTGCATTGGCAACTGCATTCAATGTTACGCTTCCTGCATCACAACGACTATTTGGTGTTGTTGATGTTATTATTGGAGTTGTATTCACTGTTGCAATAACTGCTGTTCTTGACGAAGAACAACTTCCTAGCGTTGCTTGAACGTAATAAGTTGTAGTTAAACTAATACTTGGTGTTACAAAACTATTGGTTGTTGCCAAGGCAGTTCCTCCAGATGGCAAACTGTACCAAACCGTATTTCCGGCGCTTGAAGTTGCATTTAAGGTTACACTTCCAGCATCACAACGACTGTTTGGAGTTGTTGATGTTATTGTTGGAGTTGAAGTTATAGTTGCTGTAACTGATGTTCTAGCCGATGAACACACTCCATTTAACGATTCTACATAATATGCAGTTGTAGTTGAAATTGATGGAGTTGTAAAACTGGTTCCAGTTCCTACTAAATTTCCACCCGTTGGAGCATCATACCAATTTAAAGTTCCAACATTGGTTGTAGCTTGAAGCGTTACTATTCCAGCATCACATCTAGCATTAGGTGTAGTTGAAGTAATTGTTGGATATGCATAAACAGTAATATAATCTGTTACGATTTCAGTATCCGTTCCGTTAAAATTTGCGGCTACTAAAGTCACATTATAAACTCCAGGAGTTGTATAAGTTATTGTTGGATTTTGGTCAGTTGAAGAAGAAGGATTTCCGCCTTCAAATGTCCAAGTCCAAGCCGATGGAATATTAGTTGAAGTATCTGTAAACGCTACCGATTGACCAACACAAATTTCGGTTACCGAAGCAGTAAAACTTGCAACTGGTGGTTCTGTTGGACAAATTGGAGCTGTTTTATCTAAAGCAAATCCATCACCATCGCCACCAAAATAAGCATAAAACTGAGGTGGAAATGGGCATGCACTTTGCTCAAAAGTTTCTACGCCTGCTCCGTCATTATTTCCTCCCATATAGGCGAAGAAAGACGGCGGAATACCACAAGCAGTAGTACTGAGTTCTTCTGTTGCTGCGCCATCAGCATTTCCGCCCATATAGGCAAACTGGAATGCTGCTGTTCCGCAGGAAGTTGTGCTTAACTCACTGACACTTGAACCATCGTTGTTTCCTCCAAAGTAGGCATAAAAATGCGCTGGAATAGAACAACTGGTGTTACTTAACTCATTTGCTGTTGACCCATGAGAGTTTCCTCCATTGTATTGAGCAAATGCATTAAATTGTGTCAAAATAAATGTTAAGCAAACAACTAAATATAGTTTTGTTGTTTTCATCTAATTTGATTTTAAAAATTATTATACTTCTTTTAGTACAAGTTGATACAACTTGTACATCAAATTAGATTATTATCTTACTCCACGTCCGCCAAAAGTATAGTCTCTGTTAGCATTGGTTGAACTTGCATAACTTCTATCAGAAGTTCTAACAAAAGTTGCTGGACTCACATATTCTCCACCTCTTGAACCAACACCCGTTGAAGTAGTTACAGAAGGCCAAGTTGCCTGATTAGCGTTTCCGATTGCAGTTAAAGTTCCATCACCTAAAGTTCCGTTAAAGGTAACTCCTGCAGCATTACCAACTGAAATAGTTCTTTCCCAAACATTTCCACCCATTTCCATTGCGCCATAATACGAAGCACCTGCTGAAGAACGACCAGAAGTTCCTGTAGCAAAAACACCCACTTTTAAAGGACCATAAGCTGGATTTGCACTTCCTAAACCAAAAGCACATCTTCCGTTTAGAACCGAGTTGGCTTCTTCAGTAGGTTGTAATGGATTTACCACAGTAGTACTGTTGTAAGCATTAATGTTAGTATCACCCCAAGGATATTCACCGGCTACTCTTGCCATAGTTCCACGGCATACTTTTTCGTATTCTAATTCAGTCATAGGTCGTAATGCCGACCAATCTAAATAAGCCGCTAAATCAGCCCAACTTAAATTAGCCATTACTACACTTTGTCCGTCATTTGAATTATTAATTACACCATTAGTTGCATCACAACCAAAAACCGCTGGAATTGCAGCATTATTCCCTGGTGTTTCAATCACAATACCATTTCTGTAATAGTTGGCACCATAAGTTACATACGTTCCTGCTACTGCTGTTGGATCTGTTGGTATTCTGGTTTGTTGTTGCGAAAAAGTTAATGAATTTAAAAACTCAACGTATTGTAATTGAGAGATTTCGTATTTCATACAGTAAAATGAGTTGTAACCCATCGGGAAAGTTGCTGGAACAGTTGGACCACCACCACCAATAGTAGCTGAAGTAATTCCACCTGATTGAGAAGTAGCATTAACTGTGATACTATTAAAAGTTCCATTACTGGTTCCATCACCAATTTCAAAAGCAGCTTGTGGTACATTTACCATTTCGATTCCAAACACTTTGAAATTATATGGTCCAGCACCCAAACCAGTCATTTTTAATGTAATTGATGTAGCCGAAATATTTCCGCCACCTAAAGCACTTCTTCTGATAAAAACTCCTTTTCCATCAGCAACTGTATCAACTTGAAGTGGTGAAGCCGCAGTGTGATCGCCTGAAATTGTACTGATACTTGTGTGTGCCCAAAGACGAGTATTACAGTCTTGAAATTTCACGAATACCCAAACGGCATCCCAATTGGCTGGTGCAACATTGGCATTCCAACTGTTTTCCCAAGATATGTTAAATGTTATGTTGTTTCCAGAAACGGATGTTCCTGTGATTTCTACATTATTTGCGTTGCTATTAATCGCAAATAATAAAAATAATGCCGAAGCAATTTTTGAAAAATAATTTTTTGATCTCATGGTATTAAATTTTAAAAGTTATGAGACAAACTTAGGTTCAATATAAAAGCAAAAAAATACGTATAAATACGTATTTTAGTGTTTTATCAATTAATTCGTTTATTTAAATCAAATTATTGTTTTTTGCTTTTTGAATAGCTTCTAATTTGTTGTGAACTTGAAGTTTTGTATAAATATTTTCAATATGCTTTCTAACGGTTGATGGTGAAAGAATTAAATTATCAGCAATTATATTATAACTCAATCCTTTGCTGAGTTGTTCTAAAACTTCTATTTCGCGAGTTGATAATTTAATATCTTGATTATCAACAGCAACAAAATCGACAGGGTTTCTTAATAATTTTAGTGTTTTTAGAGCTATTGAAGGGTTCATTGCTGCTCCACCATTTAGAGTTTCAATAATTCCTTGATGAAGTTCTTTTGGATTAACTTCTTTAAGTAAATAACCATCAGCACCAGCTTTGATTGCATTGAAAATGTTTTCATCATTATCGAAAACAGTGAGCATGATAATCTTGATTTGAGGATATTTATTTTTAACTATTTTAGTTGCTTCAATCCCATTACATTCTGGCATTTCGATATCCATTAGAATCAAATCAATGTTTTTATTTTTTTCTAATTTTTCTATCAAATCATTCCCGTTAATAGCTGTGTATTTTAATGTTAAATCCTCAAAAAAAGAGAGTTTTTCAGCAACTGCTTTTTGAAGAAAAGTATTATCATCGACTATGGCTATCCGTATCATTTTTTATCTATTTATTTTTAAAGTAACTTTTGTTCCTTTATCTATTTGTGAAGTTATTAAAATTTCCCCTTTAATTTCTTCTATTCTCTTTTTCATATTGTGCAATCCATTTCCAAAGTTTATGGTTTCTATATCAAATCCTTTTCCGTTGTCTTTAATTTCGATTATGATTTGATTGTTTTGTTGCAAAATAGTGACTTCTATTTGCTTTGCTTCAGCATATTTTATACCATTATTTACAGCTTCTTGAATGGTTCTGTAGAGATTTATACCAATTATAGATGTAAACTTCTCGTCCTTCAAATTATTATCTACATTGAATTTAAAATCAACTTCCTCTTTGGCAGATTTAGCTTTTTCAATAAAATTAAAAATTCTAGAACGCAAGTCTTCAAATGTAAATTCGTTAGTATTCATTGCCCAAATAGTATCACGAAGTTCGACGATTGTTGACTTTGCAAATTCACTAATGTTTGATAATTTATTGTCGAGTTTGGCATTATTTAAATCAAAAGCATATTTAATATTATCGACAGAAGAAATTATAAACGTTAATTGTGAACCAATATTATCGTGCAAATCTCTTGAAATTGAAAGTCGTTGTTCTTGTAATTTGTTTTGTGTTTCAATTTTTGAAATAGCCGATTTTAATTCAAACTCTTGTTCTTGTTGTTTGTTTTTTATTTTTTGTTGACGATAAATTAAATACCCAATCAAACCAATAAAAATAGCTAAAAGCGAAATGGTTCCAATGATTACATTTTTCCTTTTGGTTTCAACTTCTTTTTCTAAAAGTAATTTTTCTTTTTTATTTGTTTCATACTTAATTTCAAGTTCTGCTATTTTTGAATTAGTTTCTTTATTTAGTAAACTATCTTTAAACTTTGAATAATTTTTAAAATTCTCTAAAGCTAAATTGACATTACCTTTTAACTCATAACATTCAGAAAGTTTCTTAAAACTATATTGAGCTAAATCTATATAATTATACTTTAAAGCATTTTGATTGGTTTTTTGATAGAAATCAATTGCTTTTGAATACTCTTTTTGAGCCAAATACAAATCTCCAAAGTAGGAAAGATTTTCAGAAATACCAATTTCATCTTTTAATGTTTTTCTAATATTTAATGCTTTTTCATAATATAACTTGGCAGTGTCGTATTGTTTTCTAAGAAAATATATGCCTGCAATATTGTTTAAACTGTATGGCATTCCAAAAATATCGTTTGTTTTTTCTTTTAACTGTAACCCTTTATTATAAAAATATAAAGCACTATCCAATTGATTTTGCATTTCTTTCAATACACCATAGTTGTTATAAATACTCAACAAAGGTTTTTGTAAAGTGTTTTTTTCGGCTATTTGCATACCCTTTTGCATATACTTTAAACCTTTTTTAATATCTCTCTTTTTTAATCTGTATCCTAGTTCACCATACTCAATAGCTAATCTTTCTTTTGAATCTATTTTTTCTAGAATTGAAATTGCTTTCAAGGAATAAAACAAATCCTTTTCATACTTTCCTTGGTAATAATAAATTAGACTTAAATTACAATAGCTTTCGGCTTCACCTAATGGATACATTATTTTTTTGGCATCAATGGCATTTTTTATAAATTCATCATCAAGTTCGTCTGATTTTTGAATCTTTTCTTGATGTGAAATAGAGTTAATTATATCTATTGATTTTCTAGTTTGAGAAATACCAAATTGATTTACAACAATATAAAACAACAAAACGAATATTTTTAATTTCATGATTTTATAATTAACGTAATAACTGTTCCATTTTTTGAACTTTCTAGTGAAAAATGTCCGTTGATTTCTTCTATTCGTTTTTGCATGTTTTGCAAACCATTTCCTTTTTCAATTTCGTGCTTATTAAAACCAATTCCGTTGTCGATAATTGTTATTTGTTTTTTGTTGTTTAGTTGGTTTACTTCAATGTCAATTTGGGTTGCATTGGCATATTTTATACTGTTATTTATTGCTTCTTGAATGGTTCTATAAATATTCATTCCTGCAATTGAACTAAGCTTTGTTGTCTTTACATCGTTTTGAATAGTGAAATTAAACGTAATAGTATCTTTTGCCTGCTTTGCTTTTTCAATAAAATTATGAATTCGGATTTGCAAGTCTTCAAAGGTGATTTCGCTTTTATTCATTGCCCAAATGGTATCGCGAAGTTCTATAATTGTATCTTTTGCAAAATCACTAATAGACGATAACTTTCCGTCGAGTTTATTGTTTTTTAAGTCAAAAGCAAACTTAATATTATCTACCGAAGAGATTATAAAAGTAAGTTGTGAGCCAATATTATCATGCAAATCTCTTGAAATTTGTAATCGTTGTTCTTGGAGTTCGTTTTGTGTTTCTATTCTTGCAATAGCCGATTTTAATGCAAATTCTTGTTCTTGCTGCTTGTTTTTTAGCTTCTGCTGGCGATAAATCAAATAGGAAATAATCAGTAATCCAACAACTATTAAAGACAAGATTAAGAAGTGTGTATTCTTTCTTTTGATTTCGTTTTCGTTCTGAATTATTTCGTTTTTTGAGCGTAATAATTCTTTTTCTTTTTTCTCGTTTTGGTATTTTGCCTCTAGTTCTGAGAAAGTTTGTTCTCTTTCAATTGCAAAAACTGAGTCTCTTAACTTGATATAGTTTTCTTGTTCTTCAACTGTTTTTTGAAGGTTGTTTCTTTTTTTCTCAAACTTGGATTTATGATAATAATAATCACGAAGTTTTTCGGCATTATTACTTTCTTTAGAATAGTATAGCGCTTTTTCGAAGAGTTTTTCTGCTTTAGAATAATCGCCTAATTCATAAGCAATAGTTGCAAGATTGGTATAGTTAGTAGCTAAGTTATACGAGTATTTTACGTCTTGCTTTCCATCAATCTTGATTTTAGTAATTCGCAATGCTCTCAAAATCCAGCTTTCGGCTTCTTTATATTTTTTTTGTTTTAACAACGTGTTTCCAATGTTGTTGTAAGTAGAACTTAGTGTCATTGTGTCTTTTCCTTTCACGTAATCAAACACTTTTTTGTGATAATATAACGCACTATCGGGTTTGTTCCAATCGTCATAATTTATAGCAACTGCAATTAATGCCGAAGTTATTTGGTCTTTTTCTTTTTTATTTAAAGCATATTGCAATGCTTTTTTTCCATAAAAAACACCTTTCTCATAACTTTCAAAATCATGATAATTTAAAGATAGGTACACATTAAAATGCACCAGCCAATATCTGTATTTTAAATTTTCGGCAAGAGTTAATCCTTCAAGAGCATAGGATGAAGCCACATCATATCTTCCTTGTTTTCTGTACACTTTAATCATATTACTATAAGCTGTACAAAGTGATGGATAGTCTTTTAACTCTTTGAGTATCTTAATGGCTTTTTTTCCATAAACTAAAGCACTATCAATTTCATTATAATCTGTGCAACGAGCGTTTTTACAGAAATAATACTGACTTTCATCCGCTTTTGATTTGATGTTTCTTTTGGCAATTTTAAAGTAGTAATCAGAAGAGTCTTGCGAAGTAAATGCTTTCATCAAATGCTTTTGAATGTCTTGAGAATAGCTATTCCCAAAAACAATGAATAAGATAAAAACACTCAGTTTCTTCATGAAATCAAATTATATTTTAAATATACAAATTTTGTTAAAATCTGTCCTCTTTTATTTCTTTTTCTGATAATTATCTTCAAATAGTTGGTAATTCATTTCAAAGATATTCTTGTTGAGTGTTTGATTAATTTCTTTCATCTTTTCTCTTAATTCAGAAGAAATTTGCAATTGATTGGATTGCTTTTTTTGTTCTTCGTTTAACTGAACCACAAATTCTTCTAATGCTTTTAACTTAGCATCAAAGCTAACTCTGTTGACATGAATATTATATGTCAGATAGAATATATATGTAAGTAGTGCTATGAAAACAAAGGTTAAAAGATATATCATGGATGAAAAGAATTTTAGGGTTAATTATTCAAATCTCGGTAATTCTTTTAGGTAAAAAAATACGCCAAATGTCGTATTAACACAAAAAAGACCTAATCTAATTAGGTCTTTTTATTACTCAAAAAAAACTACTATAATACTAATCTAAATGAACCATTTGTAACGGTTTTTGTTCCACCATCACATGTTTCATCTTCTTTTACTTCTTTACCAACAAAACTAAATGTTCCTTCAATTTTGGTGTCATCCATAAAAGTGATTTCTAATGTTCCATTGCTGTTTTCACAGTTTACAGAATTGTAAGCTATTACAGAAAATGTGCTAAGATTTACATCTGTAAATGTTAAACTACCTACGTTTACATTGCTATCTTGTGTTGCGTTCATGCTATAAGTTCCAACAGCCAAAGAACCAGTTGTTGAATATAATTGAATACCCATGTTCTTTCCTGATGTACTAGAACCTGTTAGTACCATTGCACCATTAGTCATATTACCTACTGCAAACTCACCTTCCGACAAAAAGTTAGAACCTCCAACTTTTGCTTTAATAAAAGTTCCTGTTGCTGGTCCGCTAAAACCACCACCACCGTTATCATCGCTTCCACCACAAGATGATAAAGTCAACGAGAAAATAATTGCTAATGCAAATCCGAATTGTTTAATTGTTTTCATACTATTTAATGTGTTTAAGTTATAAGGCAAATTTGCGAGATAACTAAAAGACAATCAATAGGGCAATTGCCGTATTTTTATCTACGCAATTGCTCTACTAGTAGAAAACATGTTCTGTCTAGAAACTAATATTTGGGTGTTGTTGCTTGAGTGCCGCAATCTTTTTATTGGTGTTGTCTATAAACTTTTGATGACTTTCTGTACCAACATTAAACGGTCTATGAGCTAATGCTTTTTGAATGTCGCACACCTGTTGCATGGTTTGAAACTCTTTTTGGGCTACATAATTTTCAAAGAATTTTATCCAAATGAAATCAATTGCTTGCTCACTTGGGTGTAGCATATCGTTAGCATAAAAACGATAATCTCGAAGTTCGTCCATCATTATTTCATAGGAAGGAAAATAATTATGAATGGTGAAATTCGAATGGTGAATGGCAGAAATCAAGTGCGCTTTGCTTCGTTGGTTTTCAACAAAGCCGTCTTTACTATGGCGAACGGGCGAAATGGTGAAGATAAAATGACAACTCGGGTTGAGTTGATGCACTAAATCAATCGTGTTTTGAATGGATTGTTCAATAGTTGCTACTGACAAAATCTCTTTATTAAATTGATTCTGAGGCACTTTATGACAATTAGCCACAATAGCGTTAGTTTCCTTATTTCGATATACCCACGAAGTGCCGTAGGTAATAATGATGTGTGTAGCTTTTGCTATTTGGCTGTGCGTTGAACTAAGCAAAGCGTTTAAATTGTTTAGCAATTCCTCTTTGCTAGCATTAGACAACTCCGAATGTACTTCGTAGCAATGCCACAAATCATTGTGAAAAAAAATATCCTTCTCCGTAAAAAGCGATTGATTGACTACTCGTTCCAATAGTTTTTCAATAGAAACTGGATTAAAAATAATACCAAACGGGTTGACCGTATTTTGAAATTTAAAATAACTAAACTTTTCTCCCATGTTTTCGGCAAAGCAAGAACCCAATGCTACAATCGAAGACAAATAATCAATAGGATGGTTTGATTTTGAAACGGAAACAGGTGTCGAAAACTGCATTACTTTTTTTGGTAAAGATAAAAAAAAGATGGATTTCTTTGTAAGACAAAAAAGTGTAAGTAATTACTTTTTAAAAACGACTTTTTTGCTCGATTTTTGCTGGGGTTTTGTTCGGGTTTCGTTCGCAGATTCTTCGCAAAAATGCATCCATCTGCGAAGATGGGTCAAAAAAAGCAAAAATCGGGCTAGAATTACAGTAAAAACTTATTTAGATTTTTATTATATTTGATACAATAATTTACTGATTTACAACCGGTAACTATTCTTTTTTG
>DAOLYL010000052.1:0-1869 GCA_035425765.1 Flavobacterium sp.
TTGTAGGCTACATATATTTCCATTGCAGTAAATTCAGGATTATGCGTTCTATCCATTCCTTCATTTCTAAAGTTTTTTGAGAATTCATAAACACCATCAAAACCACCAACAATCAATCTTTTTAGATACAATTCGTTAGCAATTCTCATGTACAACGGAATATCCAAACTGTTATGATGTGTAATAAAAGGTCTTGCTGCCGCGCCACCAGGAATTGCTTGTAAAATTGGAGTTTCAACTTCCATATAGCCAGCGTTGTTAAAGAAATTTCGCATGGCAGAAAAAAGTTTGGTTCTTTTTACAAAAACTTCTTTCACATTTGGGTTAACCACCAAGTCCACATAACGCATTCTGTAACGCAATTCGGCGTCATTAAAAGCATCGTGTACTTTTCCTTCTTCATCTACTTTTGGAAGAGGCAAAGGTCTAAGTGTTTTACTTAGAAAAGTAAAATTTTTAACCATCACACATTGAGCACCAACTTTAGTAGTAAAAAGTTCGCCTTCAACACCAATAAAATCACCCAAATCAGTCAGTTTTTTAAAAACCTGATTGTAAAGCGTTTTATCTTCGCCTTCGCAAATTACATCTCGGTTAAAATACAACTGCATTCTGCCTTCACTGTCTTGCAACTCGGCAAAACAAGCTTTTCCTTGGTCGCGAACACTCATTAATCTACCAGCAAGAACCACCTTTTTACCGTCTTCAAAATTTTCCTTCACCTGTTTAGAAGTGTCCTTTACAGGATATAAATCTGCAGGATAAGGGTTAATTCCAAGTTCGCGTAAACCGTTAAGTTTTTCTCGTCTAATGATTTCTTGTTCCGAAAGTTGCATATAATTATATTTAAGCGTGCAAAGATAACGATAAGTCACAAAGTTTCAAAGAGCTAAATTTTCAATGTTTTTATTTTTTGGAGCGAATGGTTTGGGCGTTTTTAGCATACCGTTTTCCTGCTTTTCGTCTCGTTCC
Source organism: Flavobacterium sp. (assembly GCA_035425765.1). GTDB lineage: Bacteria > Bacteroidota > Bacteroidia > Flavobacteriales > Flavobacteriaceae > Flavobacterium. The sequence continues at coordinate 973 of DAOLYL010000052.1, forward strand.
AAAAAACGAGACTACAATCAGGGCTATTTGAGAAACCATTTGTATATTTGGAAAAATTTAAAAAAAGCACATGAAATATATTAAATTAATTATTTCGTTACTGATTGTTTTCAATTTCAGCAGTTGCACAATTACTGAAAAACTCGTTTTAAATGAAAATGGTTCAGGAAAATTCACTTACGACATTGATGGTTCAAAAATGATGTCAATGCTTGGAAGTACACTCAAAACTCTAGAAGAAGACGATTCTAAAAAATCCAAAAAGAAAAAGAAAAAAATAAAGGAGAAACTTTCGGAAGAAAGTAGTGCTTCCAAAAAAGCTATCGATTCTACATTTACTTTCAAAGAAATGTTTGCATCCAAGCAAGACAGCATTTCAAAATTATCTCCAGAAGAGCAAGAAAAAATCAAAAGGATGGAACGTTTCAGCGTTAGAACCATTATTGATGAAGAAAAAGGAATAATGAATTATTCCATGTTTACAGATTTTGCTTCAGTTGCAGAATTGCAAGATGTAATGTCGCCAGTTGAATCAATGAAGTCAATTTCGCCTGCAGGACAAGCTGGCGGATTAGGAATGGTTCCAAATGGTTTGGAAGATAGTTCTTCGATGAAATTTTCTTATGATGGAAAAAAATTCAACAAAACGGTTTCTAAAAAAGAAAAGAAAAAAGAAGAAGTAGTTGAAACAGAAATTAGTGAAGAGTCGGAACAACTTTCGGAAGAGTTGCGTTTAAAAGAATCGATGGAATTGTTTTATTCGCAATCCAATTTTAAAGTGATTTATGAATTTCCAAAGCCGGTAAAAAAAGTTTCTATAGAAAATGCACTTTATAGCGAAGATAGAAAAACTATTACTATAGAATATTCTCTAAAGGATTATATGGAAAATCCAGA
>DAOLYL010000052.1:1969-13513 GCA_035425765.1 Flavobacterium sp.
ACTTATCATGGTCCAGGACAAATAGTAGGTTATCCAATATTAGATTTAGAAAATTTCTTTACTGATATTCATAAATATTTGCGCTTTCTTGAAGAAGTCATAATTTTAACTCTGGCAGAATATAATATTATAGGAGTAAGGAGTGAAGGCGAAACGGGCGTTTGGCTAGATGTTGGAACTCCATTCGCTCGAAAAATTTGTGCAATGGGAGTCAGAGCTAGTCGTTGGGTTACTATGCATGGTTTTGCGCTAAATGTCAATTCTGATTTAGGTTATTTCGATAATATAATTCCATGTGGAATAAAAGGAAAAGCGGTTACTTCTTTAAATGTTGAACTTGGAGTTGAGAAAATAAATGAATTAGAAGTTAAAGAAAAAATTCTGAACCATTTTTCAAACTTGTTTCAATCTACATTTATTTAAACTCTAAGAGGTCTAAAAGTCTATCTTCAATTGTTCAGGCAATAATCGGAATGACATTCTGTGGTATTTTGTTGCGCCATATTTTCTGATTGCTTCTCGATGCTCTTTGGTTGGATAACCTTTATTTTGTTTCCAATTATACATCGGAAATTCTTCGTGAATTTTATTCATATAATCATCTCTATAGGTTTTAGCCAAAACTGAAGCTGCTGCAATACTCATGTATTTGCTGTCACCTTTAATTATGGTTGAATAAGGAATGTTGTTTATCGGTTTAAATCTATTACCATCAACTATTATATATAAAGGAGTAGGATTAAGTTTTAAAACGCATTCTTGCATAGCTTTAATTGAAGCGTTAAGAATATTGATTTCGTCAATGATTTTTGGTTCCAGATGGGTAATTGAATACGACACAGCACTTTCTTCCAATATTGGTCTTAGTTTTTCTCTTACTTTTTCTGAGAGTTGTTTTGAGTCATTTAATAGATCTAGTTCAAATCCATCTGGAAGTAATATTGCAGCAGCAGTGACAGGACCAGCAAGACAACCACGACCAGCTTCATCTGTTCCACATTCTATGCTAAACTTTGAGAAATTAGATAATAACATATAATTTTTTATAAAAATATAAAAACTGACGCAACCTATTACTAAATATTGTATCAAATTAAAAGTTATTCGTAAAACATGAAATATCTATTCAAACACAATTGTGTTAAAAAAATATTATTCCGAAGTAATATTTGTTTTTTTAAGAAATAATTAAGAAGTTTGCGAAATAACTAACTCAAATAAAAATAATATGAGATCGAAGTTCAAATGGATTTTTACGCTATTGTTGGCGTTTTCAATGCAGCTTTCCTTCGCACAAGAGAAAACTGTAACTGGTGTTGTTGCTGATAAACTTGGGCCACTACCTGGTGCTAATGTTATCGTTAAAGGTTCGACAACAGGTGTGCAAACTGATTTTGATGGAAAATATTCTATCAAAGCAAAAAAAGGAGATGTAATCTTAGTTTCTTTTACTGGTTACAATCCAAAATCAATAACTGTTGGCGATGCTAATAGTTATAAAATTGTACTTGATGAAGGTATGATATTAGATGAAGTTGTAGTTGTAGCTTATGGTGTGCAGAAAAAAGAAGCCATAACGGGTTCGATTACCGAAATTAAATCTGATGTAGTTACAAAAATAACTGCAGGAAACGTTACTCAAGGATTGGTTGGAAAATCGGCTGGAGTACAAGTTTTTAATGGAAGTGGATTGCCAGGAGATGCTCCAACAATCAGAATTAGAGGTATAGGTTCTCTATCAGCTAATTTGAATCCTCTTTATGTAGTTGATGGTGTTCCTTTTAATGGGGATGTTAACTCTATCAATGCACAAGATATTGAGTCTATGTCGGTTTTGAAAGATGCTTCTGCCGCTGCTCTTTATGGAAGTAGAGGAGCAAATGGAGTTATTATCATAACTACAAAAAAAGGAAGTAAATTTAAAAATTCATCTGTTACTTTAGATACTAGATCTGGATTTGCTTCAAGAGCAACGCCTGATTATAAGTTCATAAAAGATGAAGGTAAATATTATGAAGCGTATTATCAAGGTTTGAAAAATGCTTATATGTTTACAGGAAATAATCTTGATTCAAATGCTGCTGCTGCTTTAGCTAATGCAAATTTAATTACAGGTGATCAAGGTCTGAAATATAATTCTTTTAATGTAGCTAATGATCAATTGATTAATCCTGCTACAGGGCAATTTAATCCAGCGGCTTCATTAAAATATAATGAAAGTTGGGATGATTACTTGTTTGGTGATGGTTTCTTTACTCAAACTAGCATGAGTGTTTCAGGTGGAAATGAGAATACTAATCATTATTTTTCTGCGGGATATGAAAAAAATGACGGATATGTTGTTAATTCTGGTTTTGAAAAAATAACATCAAGATTAAAGATTGATAGTAAAGTTAATGAAACTTTTACTTTAGGTGCAAATATTGGTTATACTTCAATTCGTCAAGATTATTTAGATGGTTACACAGGTGGTAATACATATAGTAGTCCGTTTTATTGGGTAAGAGCAGTAGCTCCGATATATCCAGTGAGAGCATATGATGCAGCTGGTAATCCAATTATAAATAGTTTAGGTGTACATATTTTTGACGATGGAACTGGTGCAAATGGACAATCGCCTGTAAGACCTTTTGGGTCTTTACAGCATCCATATGCTACGGCAGTTAATGATATAAAGAAATACACAACTGATAACCTTTATGCTTCGGGATATTTTGATTTCAAAATTTTAGATGGTCTAGTTTTTACTTATACAGCAACTGGAGAGTTGTTTAATGTTAACGATTCTAGTATGGATACTCCATTATATGGAGACGCGGTTAATGTAGGAGGTCGTGTTAGTTATACCAATCAAAGAACTTTTGCGTTTACTCAACAACAATTGCTTAAATATGCAAAAAAATTCGGAAAACATAGTTTAGACGTTCTTGCGGGTCATGAATCTTTGGATAGAAGATTAAATGGTGTTTCTGCTGAAAGGTCTAAGTTATTACTGCCTGATAGTCCTTATGTTAATCAAGCTGCTTTAAATCAATCAAACGGTGGTTATGGTTCTTCTTATGCTCTAGAATCTTATTTAAGTAGAGTTGCATATGATTATGACAACAAATATTACATTAATGCAAGTGCAAGACGTGATGGTTCATCAAGATTTGCACCATCTGAAAGATGGGGTAATTTTTATGGATTAGGTGTTGCATGGAGAGTTTCACAAGAATCTTTCCTTAAGAATGTTTCCTGGATTGATGAACTTAAGTTAAAGGCGAGTCTTGGTCAGCAAGGTAATGATGATTTAGGGTATGAATTGCCTTATTTAACTCAATATTTTGTTAATTATACTACTGACTCTACTTTGCCAATTTCATATATTTCTGGTGATTATTTAGGAAATAAGAAAATTACTTGGGAGACAACAACAAATTATAACTTTGGTTTTAATGCTAGTTTCTTCAATAGAAGATTGAATATTGAATCTGAGTATTTTGTTAGAGATATTACAGACATGTTGTTTGATAAACCTTTGCCTCCTTCTACAGGATTCCAAGTTACTCCAACAAATATTGGAGATATGCAAAATAAAGGTATTGAACTTACAATAGATGCTGAAGTTGTTAAAACTAATGATTTATCTATTACTTTAAATCTTAATGCTACAAGTTATAAAAACAGTATTTCTGAAATGCCTGATAACCCTACAGATACTGACCGTGTTATTGCTGGGAATTTTATTAGAGAAGAAGGTGGAGGTGCATTCGATTATTACATGAGAGAATTTGCTGGTGTTAATCCTGCAAATGGTGCTGCTTTATTTTGGACAAATGTTGATGATTTAGATCCTACAGCAGGTAGAATTTTAACTGAAAACTTTGGTGAAGCTGATTTGTATAGAATTGGTAAATCTGCATTGCCAGATGTTTATGGTGGTTTTGGTCTTAATGTTGAATATAAAGGATTTGATTTGGGCGTTAATTTTGCTTATCAAGTAGGCGGTTATGCTACTGATGGTGTTTGGTTAGGTGGTCTTGCTGTTTCTCCTGGAGGTGGAATTCATAGTGATTATTACAACACTTGGACACCTACTAATACAAATGCTTCTTTACCAAGATTAGATGTTGATGATCCATTAAACTATTATGGGAATTCAACTTTAAATTTAATCAAATCTGATTATTTAAGTATTCAAGATGTTTCTGTTGGTTATAATTTTAACTCAAGCATGGTTGAAAAATTAGGTTTAAGTAAATTGCGTATTTATGGTTTGGCAGATAACGTATTTTTATGGTCAAAGAGACAAGGATTTGATCCTCGTCAAAGTGGTGTAACAGGTGCTTCTTCAAACAATTATTCGCTTTTGAGAACAATATCTTTTGGAATTAATTTACAATTTTAAAAATTTTATACTATGAAAAAAAACAAATTTTTGCTGTTTGCACTTTTTTTAATTGTGTTTTCAGCTTGTTCGGATGATTACGTTGAGAGAGACTTTACAAATGCTGTTTCTGAAGAGCAGTTAGCAGCTATTGCAAATTCTAGTCCTGAAGCAGCTCTGTCAATTGCTGCTGGTGTAGAAGGTGGTAATAATTTCTTTTTGAATGATTTTAATACTGCTGGTAATGGTAACATTCATGATGATTTTGGTCACATGGCTGTTAATTTAGGTACTGATTTGATGAGTAATGACATGGTTCAAGTTCTTTCTCATTGGTTTGTGAACTATTATAATTATACTGCTAGAAATGAAAATTCTATTAGAACTGATATGGTTTGGAAGTTTTATTACAAAGTTATTTATAATATGAATGATGCTTTAAAGCTTGTTCCTTCTACTGTTATTGCTCCTGAGTTAAAACATATTAGAGGTCGTTTATTAGCTGTAAGAGGTTATGCTTATTTTCAGTTAATACGTATATATGGTAATGGTGATCTTGGTATTCCAATTTACACTACAACTGAAGCTTTGGGAGAAAGACAACCTACAGCAGATGTTAAAGCACTTATTCTAGCAGATTTTGAAGAAGCTTATTCTTTACTTGAAGGTTACTCAAGAGATGCTAAGACTGCTGTAGATAAAAATGTTGCTGCAGGATTTTTAGCTAGATATCATTTAGAATATGGTAATTATTCTCAAGCTGCTACTTATGCTCAAGCTGCAAGAAGCGGTTATAGCCCAATGTCATCTTCTGATTTAGCTGATGGTTTCAATAAAATTGGAAATGCGGAATGGATGTGGGGTGCTGATATTAATACGGCTACTTCAACAGTTTATGCTTCTTTCTTTTCTCAAATTGGTAGTTTAAATCCAGGTTATGCCGGGTTGTTAAATGTTTATAAATCTGCAGATAGAAGAATTTTTGACAACATTTCTGCTACTGATGCTAGAAAAGATTGGTTTGTTGACGCGGGTAATCCTTATGGTCTTCCTAAATATGCAAACATCAAATTTATTGATGATACCGATTTTGAAGGTGATTACGTATTCATGAGAGCTGCTGAAATGTATTTAATTGAAGCAGAAGCAAAAGCTCTTGGTGGTGATGAAGCAGGTGCTAAACAAGTTTTATTACAATTAATATCTACAAGAGACTCTGGTTATGCTTTATCATCTAATACTGGTGCAGCACTATTATCTGAGATTCGTTTTCATAGAAAATTAGAATTATGGGGTGAAGGTTTTGCTTACTTTGATATGAAAAGATGGAATGTTGAATTAAATAGAAATTATACTGGAACTAATCATGCTTCTTACGGTTTGTTTAATTATCCAGCTGGTTCTCCTAAGTTTGTTTTCCAAATTCCTATTAGTGAAGTAAATGCAAATATTAGTTTAGGAGTACAAAATCCTTTCGAATAACTAAAATAAGTTAATTTATTATGAAAAAAATATATGTAATATTAAGTGTTTTGACATTGTCATTACTTACTTTTAATTGTAGTGAGCATGACCCAAGTGTTGATGCACCAAAATCATTGAGTTTCCTTAGAGCAGCTGAGTTAGTTAGTTTTAATCCAGACACTCCAGTTTTTCCTTTAACTGTTTATTCTACTCAAACTTCTAATGAGGACAGAGTTGTAAGTTTAACAATTTTACAAGGAAATAATCCTTTAACTAATGCGCCTTATACAACTGCATTAGATGGAGATTTCACTGTCGCTACTTCTGTTGTGATACCAGCTGGTGAATTGTCAGGTTCTACTAATATAACCTTTAACCCTGACAATATAGCTCTAGGAGTTTCTAGAAAAGTAGCTTTTGAAATTGTTTCTCCTGATGAGTCTTATTTCTTAAATAAAACAGCTAACATAACTACCATTACTTATTCTCCTTTATGTCCTTTTAATTTGATTAGTTTTGATCTTATTTTGGATAGATATGGTGATGAGATAAGTTGGCAAATAACTGATGCTGGTGGAAATGTTGTTGCAGCTGATGGACCATTTGAAAATTCTGGTGTAAATGCATTACAAGCCGTTAAAAATTATAAGTACTGTTTACCTGACGGTGATTATGTTTTCGAGATTTATGATATTTATGGTGATGGATTGTTTACATCTGCTGCTGTTCAAGGTTCTTACAAGATATCTTTAGATGGTACAGTATTGTTTCAAGGTGGTGGTAACTTTGGAGCTTCTAGTGCTCATCCATTCACTTTATAATAATTTGAATAAAAATTTTAAAAGGAGGTTGCACGTGCAACCTCCTTTTATTTTTATGTTAAATATTTAAATTTTCTTGATTTAATTTTTAAATTTGTTACCCATAAAATTTTATAATATGAATAATAAATACCTTGTTTATTTTCTCTTTTCAGTTTTCGTTTGTTCTTCTCAGACTAAAGATGAAGTTAAGAAAATTTTAAACTCCTATGATCTAAATGAACTAAAAGGGTTGTATTTAGAATCAAAGTCAAGTGATTTGAAAAAAGAGAGTTTGATAAACAACTTTCTTTTAAATAACCCAACTTTGAAAAGACACTTTACTTCAAAAGGTAAAGATTTTGAAATTGTTAATATTGTTGATGGTTTGCCAATTTATATAACAACTGATAATGCTTCTGCAGCTACGGCAACAAAAACAAAATCATTGCATTCTGGTGGAGATTTAAATATCAATATTGAAGGTCAAAACATGTATGTTGGAGTTTGGGATGGTGGATATGCTCTAGTTAATCATGTTGAATACATGGATGACAATTCAGTTTCAAGGGTTACAACACCTCAAAATTCACTGCCTAATCCTCCTACAAGTGACCATGCAACACATGTAATGGGAACTATAATTGCAAAAGGTGTTAGTGCTACAGCTAAAGGTATGGCGCCAAAAGCAACTGCTGTTTCTTATAACTGGACAAATGATTTGACAACAGTTACTAATGAAGTTACAACTAATGCTCTTTTAATATCAAATCACTCTTATGGAGTTCCTGTTATTAATGATTCCGGACAAGCTCAAGCTTCTTGGATTATGGGTTGTTATGATTCTCAAGCAAGATCTTGGGATCAACTTGCATATTCGGCTCCATATTATCTTATGGTAGCTTCTGCTGGAAATTCTGGAGGAGATACATACTCAGGTGGTTTAGCTGAAGGTTATGATAAGCTGACTCAAGAAAAGAATGCAAAAAACAATCTTGTTATTGCTAACTCAAATCCTTTTGTTTTGCCAAACGGAAACGTTAATCTTTTTCCAATAAATTCATCGAGTAGCCAAGGTCCAGCTGATGACGGTAGAATTAAGCCAGATCTTGCAGGTGATGGAACTAATTTGATTTCATCATATAATACGAATACAACTTCCTATGCAACGCTTACAGGAACATCTATGGCTTCTCCAAATGTAGCTGGTTCTCTTTTGCTTTTGCAACAATATTATAATGAATTAAATCAAAATTTCATGCGTGCTTCTACTCTTAAAGGTCTAGCTTGTCATACTGCTAGAGATGGAGGAACTACTGGTCCAGATGCTAAATTTGGTTGGGGTTTATTGGATACAAAAAAAGCTGCTCAAGTCATTTCAAAAGATAACTTAAACACAGCAATTATTTCAGAAATAACACTAAATCAAGGTGAGCAGTATACGTTTCAAGTAGGAGTTACCGCTGAGGAAAAGCTTGAGGCATCAATCTCTTGGACAGATCCAGCTGGTCTTCAAAAAGACGGAATATTGAATTCTCCTGTACCAGTTTTAGTTAATGATTTAGATTTAAGAATTACAAAAGATGCTAATGTTTATTTTCCTTACAAGCTTCAATTGTCTAATGTAGCTGCTGCTGCAATTACTGGAGATAATATTGTTGATAATATTGAAAAAGTTGACGTAGCAAATCCTTCTGGTATATATACAGTAACGGTGTCTCATAAAGGTAATTTATCTTCTGGATCTCAAACTTTTAGCTTAGTTGTTACTGGTTCGAATTTTCAAAACCTTAGTACTAATAGTAATGATTTCGATAATATTGTTATTTATCCAAACCCTGCTAATGATGTTTTAAATTTCAATGGTAGTCAACTATCAGATGTTGATTTTATTAGAATAAACGAAATATCAGGTAAAGAAGTCTATAGAAGTAATGCGTTAGAAATCAACTCTATTGATGTTTCATCGTTGGCTAAAGGTGTTTATTTTCTAACTTTTGAAGGAAATCAAAAATCGGTGACTAAAAAATTCATAAAAAAATAGTATTAAATACTTTTTTGCAAAACCATCCTTATTTTTAAGGATGGTTTTTTTATGATTTTATTACAAATAGTTTTATGTATTTTTGTCTTGAAATTTATGCAAATGAGAAACATAATTATAATCGTCTTTTCCCTTTTTTCTTTCTTTAGCTTTTCACAAGTTAAGAGTATTGCAAATTCAAATGAAAATGATGCTACTAAAAAAAGTCCACAAATCAAAATCAAAAAAGCTGCATTCGATCAATATCGAATCATAACCCTTCAAAAAGACACAACCTACGTCGATACATCTTTAACCATTAAAAAAGAATACGAGTACAATTATCTTCGAAAAGATATTTTTGGACTTCTACCTTTTGCTAACGAAGGACAAACATATACAACTTTGGATTATGGTTATAAAAAGCAATCTTCGTTTCCAGAAATTGGTTTTTCAGGAAAGCATTTCAATTATATGCAAGTTGAGGATATTAACTATTATTCTGTTGCAACACCAATAACGGAATTATATTTTAAAACCGTTATGCAGCAAGGACAATCATTAGATGCTTTAATAGCTGTTAATACTTCCGAAAGATTTAATGTATCTGTAGCTTTTAAAGGATTGCGTTCTCTTGGAAAATATATCAATCAGTTATCAAGCACAGGAAACTTCCGCTTTACTACAAGTTACAACACTTTAAACAAAAGATATTTTTTAAACTTCCATTTCACAGGACAAGATTTTCTTAACGGTGAAAATGGAGGAATAACTACCATTGAAGACTTTGAAGGAGAAAATCCAGACTTTGATAATCGTGCTCGACTAGAGGTTTACCTGACAGATGCTAAAAGTTTCATGAAAGGAAAAAGATATTTCTTTGATCATAATTTTAGAATTAATTCAAAATCTTCAAGCAATAATCTCTTCATAACACATCAATTCAATTACGAAACCAAGTTCTTCGAATACAATCAACGCACAGTTCCATCTACTATTGGAACAACAAGTGTAAATCGTTTTGGAGAATCGTACCTAACTACAGGTATCAACGACCATACGCGCTACAACCGAATGTATAATAAAGTTGGAGCAATTTATGAAAACACAACACTTGGAAAGTTTCAGTTTTTTGCCGAAGATTATAGATATAACTATTTTTATAACAAAACCTTAATACTAGACTCAGGAATTGTTCCAAGCAAATTATCTGACGAAATCAATACCATTGGAGGACAATACGAATACAGAAAAAACAAATGGAACGGAATATTTCAATACTCAAATTCCATTTCCAATCAACCAATGACAAATCTTGATGCGCAACTAACATACAAACTCAACGAAAAAAACGAGTTTCATTTTCAGTATCAAATGCTAAATAAAATCCCAGACCATATCTATAATTTGTATCAAAGCAGCTATGTGCAATACAACTGGGCAAATGATTTTAACAACGAAAAAATAAACAACCTTCAAGCAACCGCAAAAACACAATGGTTTGATGCTACTCTAAAAATAAGCTCCATCAACGATTACCTTTATTTTAGTAACGATGCAATAAATCCACAACAACAAATTATTTCCCCAAAACAATACGACAAAACCATCAATTACCTTTCCATAAAAGCCAGTCGCGAATTCAAATGGTGGAAACTAGCACTAGACAACACTATTTTATATCAAAAAGTTGACCAACAGGATGATATTCTAAATGTGCCACAAATCACAACAAGAAACTCACTTTACTTCACTAATTTCTTCTTTAAAAAAGCATTATTCCTGCAATCAGGTTTCACGCTTAACTATTTTACAAAGTATTACATGAACGACTACAACCCAGTTGTAACCGAAGCTTTCGTCCAAACCGATACAAAAATTGGCGATTTTCCAATGGTCGATTTCTTTATAAACGCACGAATTCGTCAAACAAGAATTTTCCTCAAAGCCGAACATTTCAACACGCTTTTCTCGCCAAACAAATACTATACAGCACCAAATTATCCCTATCGCGACTTTATGATACGTTTCGGATTAGTGTGGACTTTCTTCCAATAGGAACGAATCGCTTGGGTTTTTCAATAAACGAAATTCCTGCTGTCCGTTTCTATCGTCCCAAAAGACGATACCACTTCCATCAGGGTTAAACGATAAACTATCCGAATTTTTGTAGACGATATTTTTATCAATATCTTTGACAAAATTTAATGTTCTTTTTCTAAATAAAATTAGCAAAATCAACGAATTCACAACAAAATGAAATACGCAGAAAATATATTAGGAACTATTGGAAACACACCATTAGTAAAACTAAACAAAGTCGTTCAAGGAATTGATGCCTTAGTCTTGGCAAAAGTAGAAACCTTCAATCCAGGAAATTCAGTAAAAGACCGAATGGCACTAAAAATGGTCGAAGATGCCGAAGCCGACGGACGATTAAAACCAGGCGGAACAATCATCGAAGGAACATCTGGAAACACTGGAATGGGTTTAGCATTGGCAGCAATCGTAAAAGGTTACAAATGTATTTTTGTAATTACCGATAAACAATCCAAAGAAAAAATGGACATACTTCGCGCCGTTGGAGCAAAAGTTATCGTTTGCCCAACCGATGTTGAACCAACCGACGAACGTTCGTATTATTCCGTTTCAAAAAGATTAGGAACCGAAATTCCAAATTCTTGGTACGTAAATCAATACGACAATCCATCAAACGCAACAGCTCATTACGAACAAACTGGTCCAGAAATCTGGGAACAAACCGAAGGTAAAATTACGCATTTTGTAGTTGGAGTTGGAACAGGCGGAACAATTTCTGGTGTTGCAAAATATCTAAAAGAAAAAAATCCTAACATCAAAATTTGGGGAATTGATACGTATGGTTCGGT
>DAOLYL010000053.1:0-13457 GCA_035425765.1 Flavobacterium sp.
TTGACTACCACTGGCGACATTGCTTTTGTAGGTTTCAATGCCGATGGCGATGATGATATCGCTTTTGTAACTTTTAAAGAAATCCCTGCCAACTCCACCATTATTTTCTGTGACGCAGAATGGAACGGAACAAGTTTTGGCACAGACGAAGGCGACTTCACTTGGTCATCTGGTGCAACAGCTATTCCAGCAGGAACTGTTATTGCTATCAATACGATTAGTGCAACCATTACGCCTTCAATTGGAAGCATAACGGTGAATAACGCTGGCGGACTTTCTTCGTCTAGTGATGCTATGTTTGCTTTTTTAGGAACATCGCCAAGAACAGTTAGCACGATGTTAGCTGCTATTTCAAATTCCTCAACAGGTTTTGGCGATTTGACCAACTCAGGTTTAACAGTGGGTTCAACCGCAATTGTCTTACCAGAAGGTGCAGATATAGCTAACTACAATGGAGTTAGAACGGGTTTAAATGCTAATGGCTATTTATCACAATTGAACAATCCAGCCAACTGGCAAGTGGAAGATACTGCTGCAGATGACCACAATAATAGCACAACTCCTGATTTACCTTTCAATAGTACGCAATTTGTTATTTCGGCTAATGATACTTCGGCTCCAACGGTTGCCATTGTAAATGTAGTAACTCAAAATACAGTTGAAGTAATATTTTCAGAAAGCTTAAACCAAGTATCAGCTGAAACAATTGCTAATTATGTTTTTGCTCCAAGCTTAACTATTACGAGTGCGGTTTATAACGCTACGTTGAATTCAGTTACACTTACACATTCAGGTTTTACCATTGGAAGTGCGTATCAACTAACGGTGAGCAATGTTCAAGATGCTTCAAACAATGCGTTGTCGCCTGCTTATGTTAGCCCAAATTTATATTACAATACGTTGACGTCAGGATTACTTATTACTGAAATCATGTACAATGCACCTTCGGCTAATTCAAACCAATTGGAGTTTATAGAAATCTATAACAAATCAGCAGCTACCATTGCGTTAGGCGGTATAAAAGTAAAAGACGAAAGCAACTTCACTTTTGAATTTAGTGAATTATCAATTGCTGCTGGTGGCATAGTATTATTAGCTACAGACAAAACGAGTGCCGATGCTTTTTATGGTGTATCGTTTATTGATATGCCACAAGGAATTAGCAATGCGCTTGGAAACGGTGGTGAAAACCTTCAAATCCTGAATTCAACTGGAACTATAATAAGTCAAGTTACTTATGACGATGCAACGCCTTGGCCTTTATCTCCTGATGGAAATGGTCCTTCGTTAGAATTATTAAATCCAAATGGAAACTTAAACGACGGAACCAATTGGGCACCAGCTACTAATTTAGTTGGGCAATCGTTAGGTTTAAATGTTTTAGCTTCGCCAGGAACCTTCACTCCTGTTTTAGCTTCTAATATTGCATTCGCTACAGAAACAAAGATTGTTAATGAAAATGACGGAACAGCACAAATAACAATCAATCTTTCTAATGCTGCTGCTTCGATAGTTACCGTTGATGTTGCTATAGTTTCAAATGCAGGAACAGCAATTAACGGAACGGAATATACTTATACTAATGAAACGATAACTTTCCCAATAGGAAGCACATCACAAACTGTAAATGTTACTTTAAACGATGATGCTCTTGCAAATGGTGATAAGTATTTTGTTTTATCCATTTCAAATGCTTCAGGAGCAAACATTACAGGTGTTTCACAAAACATAATCTATATCCTTGATGACGAAACGGATGCTGCGGAAGGTTCAAATGCGTTAGACATTAACTACTTGTCAAGCTATTTAGTAGATGCAACAGGTTCAGCAGAAATTGTAGCGCACGATCCAGTAACACAACGTTTATTTGCGATGAATTCTACAGCTTCTAAAGTAGAAGTTTTAGACTTTTCAAACCCTTCAGCTATCACTAGCATACAATCTATCGATTTATCTTCTTATGGAATTGGTGGAACAAGTATTGCGTTCAAAAACGGAATTTTAGTAGCAACAGTGGAAGGTGCTAATTTCGGTAACGGAAAAGTAGTTTTCATGGATGCCAACGGAACAGTGGGTTCAGTTGTTGAAGCAGGTGTTTTACCAGATATGATTACGTTCACACCAGATGGAACAAAAGTGCTAACAGCAAACGAAGGACAACCAAACAGCGATTACACTATCGATCCAGAAGGAAGTATTTCAATAATCAATGTGAGCGGCGGATTTAACAACGTGCAACAATCGGATGTTACGAATTTAAATTTCAATGCTTTTGATAGTCAATTAGTCACTTTAAAAGCAAGCGGATTAAGAGTTTTTGGTGTAAATGCAACAGTTTCAAAAGACGTTGAACCAGAATATATAACAGTAGCAGACGATGGTTTAAAAGCTTGGGTAACATTGCAGGAAAACAACGCTGTGGCTACGATTGATTTAGTAACAAACCAAATCACAGCTATTATTCCACTTGGATTAAAAGACCACAGCTTAGCTGGAAACTCTTTAGATACATCAGATCAATTTGGTGCTATATTCATGGGTAATTGGCCTATAAAAGGAATGTATATGCCAGATGCTATTGCCAATTATACTGTTGCAGGAACAACCTATTTAGTAACTGCCAACGAAGGTGACGCAAGAGATTATGATGCCTTAGCCGAAGAAGTTCGCGTAGGAAGTAGTGCTTATACTTTAGACCCAAGCGTTTTCCCTAATGCAGCTTTGCTAAAAAAGAATTCCAATTTAGGAAGATTGACAGTAACCAATGCTTCTGGTGATACCGATAATGACGGCGATTTTGATGAAATTCATGTTTTTGGAACACGTTCGTTTAGTATTTGGAATACAACCACAGGACAATTAGTATATGACAGTGGTGATGATTTTGAAAAAATTACGGCTAATGATCCAACTTTTGGTGCTCTATTCAACGCAAGCAACGATAACAATAACTTAAAAAACAGAAGCGATAACAAAGGTCCAGAACCAGAAGGAATTACGGTTGGTCAAATCAATGGTGCAACGTATGCGTTTATTACCTTAGAAAGAACGGGTGGATTAATGACGTATGACATTACAAATCCATTAGCTCCAGTATTTGTTTCTTATAAAAACAGTAGAACAACTACTAGTTTAGGTGGTGATTTAGCACCAGAAGGTATTATTTACATCGCTCCTACTAACAGTCCTGTTAACAAAGGTTTAGTAGTTATGGCAAATGAGATTAGCGCAACGTTAAGTGTTTATGAAATTACAAACGACACACTTGGAAATGATGATTATATTGGAAATCCAAATTCATTTGTTGTCTATCCAAATCCTGTAATTGATGGAAAAGTTTATTTCAACAGAGAAGTTTCCGTTAGTTTATTTGACGTAACAGGAAGAAGAGTTACCGAAAAAGAAAACACAACCACTTTAGAAATGAATTACCCAAAAGGAATTTACCTTCTAAAAACAACTGACGGAATGATTGAAAAAGTGATTATCAAATAGGTACTATTGTTTGAGATAATTTAAAAAGACCTTTCTTGATGAAAGGTCTTTTTTTATCTAAAAATGTAGCTTAAATATGATTATATTAACTAATTTATAATTTTTTTTTATATTTTTGATTTTCATATATAATAGCAGCACCAATTCACAATTAAATGCAACTAAGCAAAAAACAAATGAAATTCATATTAATTTTATCATTACTTCTAAATAGTATTAATGCATTTTCTCAAGAGAAGGATATTGATACATACTTCTTTTTCTTGGGAACATTGTCAGATTATATGGGTAGACAAAAATGTAGTATTGAACTCGATAAAGTTGATAATTATTATAAATTTGAAAGTTCTCTCATGGAATATAATTATGGATTTTTAAAAAATAAATATCCTGATTTGTCAATTGATAGAACACTAAATATACTTAAATCTAATAAACTTGCGAGTGAAATAAATAAAAATTTTAAGTATGAATTTAATGAAGGATTTTGCTCTGATAATACAGATCAATATGGAAATCTCAAGGATAGTATTTTTGTTGGAAAATTAAAATTGGGAATTTTTAAAACTGAAAAACAAAAGCTTTCTTATATTGTTGGTGCTTATACTCGTTATGGAGATACAAATGATAAAAACTATTGCATCAGAATTGCTAATTCAATAAGTACTTTCCCTATATGTGTCAAATTACTTAAACAATTAGGTTGTAAAAAAGTCAGAACAAAAGTCATCAAAGCTTTACCATACAATTATGTCATATATTTTGAGCCAAGTAAAGATTTAGAAGAATTTTTACTTAAATATAGATTTCTCATAAGAAAATCCGACAATTCGGATTTGAAATCCATGCCAAAAAACTAAAGCAATCTCAAACTCATAACAAATCAAAAAAAACCTCACATGACTGTGAGGTTTTATATTAATAATCCTAGCAATTTAACCTACATGTTCCT
Organism: Flavobacterium sp.; assembly: GCA_035425765.1. GTDB lineage: Bacteria > Bacteroidota > Bacteroidia > Flavobacteriales > Flavobacteriaceae > Flavobacterium. The sequence goes on from DAOLYL010000053.1 coordinate 4,448, forward strand.
TCTATATTGTCCACCAACTTCAAACAACGCACTTGTTATTTGTCCTAGTGTACAAACCTTCGTAGCGTCCATTAATTTTTCAAACATATTTTGGTTGTTTATGGCTGCTTCTTGCAAGATGTTCAATTGTTCTTCTACGATATTAGCGTTGGCTTTGTGAAGATTTTCAAGCGTTTGAATTTGAAATTGCTTTTCTTCTTCGGTGGCACGAATAACTTCGGCTGGTAAAACCGTTGGCGAACCTTTGGAACTTAAGAATGTATTCACACCAATAATTGGGAATTCACCTGTATGTTTTAGCATTTCATAATACATACTTTCTTCTTGAATTTGGTTACGTTGGTACATAGTTTCCATAGCACCAAGAACGCCACCACGTTCAGTAATTTTGTCAAATTCTTTCAATACAGCATCTTCAACTAAATCCGTTAATTCTTCAATGATGAATGAACCTTGAATTGGGTTTTCGTTTTTAGCTAAACCTAATTCTTTATTGATAATCAACTGAATAGCCATTGCACGACGAACGCTTTCTTCGGTTGGCGTAGTAATCGCTTCGTCATAAGCGTTGGTATGTAACGAATTACAGTTGTCATAAATAGCATACAATGCTTGCAACGTAGTTCGGATATCATTAAAATCGATTTCTTGTGCATGAAGCGAACGACCAGACGTTTGGATATGATATTTCAACATTTGCGCTCTTTCATTGGCACCGTATTTATTTTTCATGGCTTTCGCCCAAATCTTTCTAGCTACACGACCAATTACAGCATATTCTGGATCGATACCATTAGAGAAGAAAAACGACAAGTTTGGACCAAAATCATTGATGTCCATTCCTCTACTCAAATAATATTCTACGTAGGTAAAACCATTAGCCAACGTAAATGCCAATTGCGTAATTGGGTTTGCTCCTGCTTCAGCAATATGATAACCCGAAATAGAAACCGAATAGAAATTACGAACGTTCTTTTGAATAAAATATTCTTGCACATCACCCATTAATCGCAACGCAAACTCAGTAGAAAAAATACACGTATTTTGCGCTTGATCTTCTTTTAGTATATCAGCTTGAACCGTTCCACGAACTTGGGCTAATGTTGTTACTTTTATGTTTTGATATACTTCTGTTGGCAAAACTTGATCACCAGTTACGCCGAGAAGCATCAAACCTAAACCATTATTACCATTTGGTAATTCTCCATTATATTTTGGTCTTGGAGTTCCTTTTTTCTTATAGATTTCGTTAATTTTTTCTTCTACTTCAATTTGAAGATTGTTTTCAACGATGTATTTTTCACAACTTTGGTCAATTGCCGCATTCATAAAAAATCCTAATAACATTGGTGCTGGACCATTAATCGTCATCGAAACCGAAGTCAAAGCATGCGTTAAATCAAAACCTGAATATAATTTCTTCGCATCGTCTAAACAACAGATGGAAACACCAGCATTACCAATTTTTCCATAAATATCTGGACGCAAATCAGGATCATTTCCATATAATGTTACACTATCAAAAGCCGTTGATAATCGTTTTGCGGGCAAACCAGCAGAAACATAATGAAAACGTTTGTTAGTACGTTCTGGTCCGCCTTCGCCAGCAAACATTCTACTTGGATCTTCACCTTCACGTTTGAATGGATATAAACCAGATGCAAATGGAAATTCTCCTGGAACATTTTCTTGTAAATTCCATTTCAAAATATCACCCCAAGCTTGGTATTTTGGCAACGCAACTTTCGGGATTTGAGAATGCGATAAACTTTCGGTATGCGTTTGGATTTTAATTTCTTTGTCGCGCACTTTAAAGCTATAAACAGGATTTTTATACTTGTTTACTTTGTCGTTCCAAGTGATAATAATTTCCCAATTGAACGGATCGAGGTTCATTTTTACACGGTCAAATTCTTTAACTAATAAGTTTAAGAAATCATTGTTATCAGTATTGATATTCAAACTAGTAGTATCAATTCCTGATTTATCAAAGTTAGTCGCTTTTTTATTTACACTTTCAATAGTTTTGTAAATTCCATAAAGCTTTTGAGCTACTTCAACTTGCGTTAAAACCGTTTCATCATACTTGCGATTGTTCTCTGCAATTTCAGATAAATAACGAGTTCTGTGTGGCGGAATTACGAAGATTTTCTCGCTCATTTCACGAGTAATTTCAAAAGTAGAATGTAAATCAACACCTGTTTTTTCTACAATTTTATCCATAATACGCTTGTATAACGTATTCATTCCAGGATCATTAAATTGAGAAGCAATAGTGCCAACAACTGGCATTTCCTCTGGATTTACATCCCAAAGGTTGTGATTGCGTTGGTATTGTTTTTTTACATCGCGCAACGCGTCTAATGCTCCACGTTTGTCAAATTTGTTTAATGCAACTAAATCCGCAAAATCAAGCATATCAATTTTCTCTAATTGTGTTGCGGCACCAAATTCTGGCGTCATTACATAAAGCGAAACATCGGAATGCTCAATAATTTCGGTATCACTTTGACCAATTCCCGAAGTTTCAAGAATGATGATATCATATTTTGCCGCTTTCAATACTTCAATGGCTTCATTTACATATTTGGATAAAGCTAAATTCGATTGACGAGTTGCTAACGAACGCATATAAACTCTAGGATTGTTAATAGCATTCATACGAATTCTGTCACCTAATAATGCGCCGCCAGTTTTACGTTTGGATGGATCGACTGATATTAATCCGATAGTTTTTTCAGGGAAATCGATTAAAAAACGACGAACTAATTCATCAACCAACGATGATTTTCCCGCACCACCAGTTCCAGTAATTCCTAAAACTGGAATTTTTGAAGTTTCATTCTTTTTGTGAATAGCGTCAAGAGTTTCTTTTGCTACATCCGGAAAATTCTCCGCTGAAGAAATCACACGAGCAATTGATGTTGGATTTTTTTCTTCCAAATGATTAATTTCACCATTTAGAACATCGCCAACAGGAAAATCAGATTGCTTAACTAAATCATTAATCATTCCTTGTAAACCCATGGCACGACCATCATCGGGAGAATAAATTCTAGTGATACCATATTCTTGCAATTCGGCAATTTCCGATGGAAGAATAACGCCTCCACCACCGCCAAAAATTTTAATATGACCTGCGCCTTTTTCCTTTAGTAAATCGTGCATGTATTTAAAATACTCATTGTGTCCACCTTGATAAGAAGTCATTGCAATAGCATTCGCATCTTCCTGAATAGCAGTGTTTACTACTTCTTCCACGCTTCTATCGTGACCAAGATGAATTACTTCCACACCAGTTGATTGAATGATACGACGCATGATATTAATAGCGGCATCATGACCATCAAAAAGTGATGCGGCAGTTACAATTCTTACTTTATTTTTAGGAATATAAGGAGTTTGTGGTTCCATGTTGATGATATGATAATTTTAGTGCCGCAATTTACGTAATAAATAAAAAATAGTTATAACGATTTCGTAGAAAACATAAAAATAATATTCATTCAATACTATAACATTTATTTATGATTATTCTTAACTATTGGCACTATTTTTGAAAAGTTAAACTAAATTTTAAAACTCATATTCTTATGAAAAACTTATTACTTCTTCTAGGTTGTTTTACATTAACTAGTTGCGCTGAATTACAGCAAGTTGCAAACCAATTACCTAATCTTGGACAAACACAAGGCATTGATATTTCGGGCGGATTGAAAGAAGCGTTGAACAACGGAATTTCAAAACAAGTTACCAAGCTTACTGCTACGGACGGTTTTTTTAAGAATGAAATGGTAAAAATTCTGTTACCCGAAGAACTTCAAAAAGTGGATAACACATTACGTAAAATCGGCATGGGAAAATTAGCTGACGAAGGTTTGAAAGTTTTAAATCGCGCTGCCGAAGATGCTGTAAAAGAGTCTACTCCTATTTTTGTAGATGCCATCAAAGGAATGAGCTTCAACGATGCCAAAAATATTCTAATGGGCAACGAAAGTGCTGCAACGAGTTATTTGCAAAATTCAACTACAACTGCTTTATATGCAAAGTTTAATCCAGTAATCAAAAATTCATTTACTAAAGTTGGTGCTGATAAAGTTTGGGCAAACATTATCACAAAATACAATAGTGTTCCACTAGTTAAAAAAGTAAATCCAGACTTAACTGATTATACAACAAATAAAGCACTAGAAGGTGTTTTCAAAATGATTGCAGTTGAAGAAAAAAGCATTAGAACTGATTTAAATTCAAGAACTTCAGATTTGTTGAAAAAGGTTTTTGCTTTGCAAGACAAAAAATAAATCTAAAAATTTAGAAATCAATAACATAAGAATAACATATCCTTAACACAAAAACCCGAGCTCTTGCCTTAAATTTGTCATGTGAATTGGTTTTTATCACGTTTTGGTTAGGGTTAGTTAAAAATTCCAGTGTTTTGAACGGCACTGGTTTTTTTTATACTATTTTTTGATGCATTTTTTTAAAGTAATCAAAAGCTTTAACAATTCTACTTCCATACCATGAAAACATTTCGCCGTCAACAAAAACAGTTTTTGCATGATGTGTGTGTCTTCCCAATTCAAACGCATGTTCATCTGTAAAAGGAAAAGGTTCTGAAGAAAGTAAAACCAAATCTGGATCGCCTTGAATTCGCATTTTTTGAACTACAACTTCTGGATAACGACCTTCATACTTTGGATGATTATCATAAATATTTTGAAACTTATTAAGTTTCAACATTTCGTTTATAAAAGTATTTCCAGCCGCAACCATATAGGGATTTGCCCAAATAAAATAAGCTACTTTTTGTGCCGTTTTGTCTTTCATAAAATGATTGAAATCATTTCTAGCAAAGTTGATTTTGTCAATCCATTTTTGAGATTCCGTACGTTTGTTAAACAAAATTCCAAAATCAGTAATCATTTGAAGATTGTCTTCTATTGTGATAATATCAGTTACCCAAACTGAACAAATCTTGGATAATTCTTCTACTATTTCTAGAGTGTTTTCTTCTTTGTTAGCAATAATAATATCGGGTTGAAGCAATCTAATTTTTTCAAAATGCACTTTTTTTGTTCCGCCAATTATTTTCTTCGTAGATTTAAAATGAAAAGGATGAACACAGAATTTTGTTATTCCAACAATGCTTTCTTCTAAACCCAAATCATATAATAATTCCGTTTGCGATGGAACCAATGAAACGATTCGCTTTGGAGTTGTTTCAAAAACATGATGATTTCCAATTTGGTCTATAAAACTTTTTGACATTACTTAAAAATACTTTTTGTGTGTAAATTTATCACTCTTTTGGGGAATTTAATCATTTAAGTATAGTTTTTGTATAGGTTGTTTATTGAATTAAGGTTTTTGGAAACCATACTTTTGTAGAAATCATTTACTAAAACCCATGCGAAATTTTACTTATTCTATTTACATTCTGTTTTTCTCCATAATTTCTGTGCAAGCTCAAAATATCTCTGACGATTTTGAAGGAAATAGTAACATCACAAATTGGCTTGGCGATGATTGTGAAATGAATACCACTTTCGCTAATCCTTTTCAAACAGGAATAAATACTTCGGCAACAGTTTTACGATATGCAGATACTGGCGGACAATATGCCAACATTCGTTTTCAAACTACTACTAATTTTAATTTAACTTCCAATAATGTTTTTACATTAAAAATATATATTCCATCTAACGGAATAACAGGCAATCAGCCCAATCAAGTTTCACTAAAACTTCAAAACGGAACGCTTGGCGAACCATGGTCAACACAAACTGAAATTATAAAACCAATCGTTCTAAACCAATGGCAAACTATAACTTTTGATTTTGAAAATGATGAGTATATCAATCTAAATGGTAGCAATCAGAACCCAATTTATAGAAATGATTTTAACCGAGTTGTAATTCAAGTAAATGGAGAAAACAACACCAACCAAGTTGTGGCTTATCTTGACGATTTTCTATACAACAATCCCGAAACGAACAATCCAGTATTTGATGACTTAGTTTGGAGTGATGAATTTGATACAAACGGAGTTGTTAACGCTTCAAAATGGCATCACCAAACACAACTTCCTGATGGTGGAAGTTGGTTTAATAGCGAAGTACAACATTACACCAATAGACAAGTCAATTCGTTTGTAAATAATGGTTTTCTAAATATTGTAGCAAAAAAAGAGAATTATACAGACCAGAACGTAACGAAAGAGTTCACATCTGCCCGATTGAATTCTAAATTTGCTTTCAAATATGGACGAGTAGAAACAAGAGCTAAACTTCCTGATGGTGCTGGAACTTGGCCAGCCATTTGGATGTTGGGCAAAAACGTAAACGAAGCTGGTGGTTTTTGGGCTGCAACTCACGGAACAACAGGTTGGCCAGCTTGTGGCGAAATTGACATTATGGAACATTGGGGAAATAATCAAAATTTTGTTCAAAGCGCAATGCACACACCTTCAAGCAGCGGAAACACCGTTAATCGTGGTGGACAAACTATTTCAACTGTTTCTAGCGAATTTCATGTTTATACGGTTGAATGGACATCAGAAAAAATGATTTTTAGTGTTGACGATGTTATTCATTACATCTATAATCCAGCGATAAAAAATGCCAGCACTTGGCCATTTGATGCAGAACAATATATACTATTAAACTTTGCAATTCAATCAAATATAAGTTCGAATTTTAACCAAGATACTTTCGAAATTGATTACGTTAGAGTATATCAACAAAGTGCTTTGTCAACTCCTAAAGCTGGAGTAAAAAAAAAAGTCGCACTAATTCCAAATCCAGTAAAGAATAAATTAACTATTCAATTTGATGAAGTTCAAACCGCTAGTCAAGTAACTATTTATTCAATACAAGGTCAAAAACTGAGTTCATTTCACATGAATTCAGAACAAGAAACGATTGATATTTCAAATTTTAGTAATGGAATTTACATTGTTAAAATAACGGATGAAAAAGGAAGTTTTACGTCTAGGTTTGTTAAGAATTAAGATAAAATCTGTTCCATTTCTTGTTGTAATTTCAATGCTTCTTCTCTAGCTTTTTTGGCAAAATCAACTTCGTTGGAAGCATAAATAATTCCGCGAGAGGAATTGATAAGCAAACCAACATTAGAGTTCATTCCGAATTTACAAACTTCTTGTAAACTTCCACCTTGTGCTCCAACGCCTGGAACGAGCAAAAAACTATCAGGAACAATTTTACGGATTTCGGTGAAATATTCGGCTTTGGTTGCGCCAACAACATACATAAGGTTTTCGGAGTTTTTCCAAGTCTTAGATGTTTCGATAACGGTTTTGTACAATTCTTTTCCTTCGAAAGTTTTTGTTTGAAAATCAAACGCACCTTCGTTAGAAGTTAATGCTAATAAAATGGTATGCTTGTTTTCAAAAGCTAAAAACGGTTCTACTGAATCTTTTCCCATATATGGCGCAACGGTTACGCTGTCAAAATTCAAATCTTCTAAAAATGCTTTGGCATACATGGAAGAAGTATTTCCAATATCGCCACGTTTTGCATCGGCGATGGTAAAAATTTCGGGATATTTTTCGTTGATGTAATTGATTGTTTTTTCTAGTGATTGCCAACCTTTTAATCCATAAGCTTCGTAAAACGCTGTGTTTGGTTTATAGGAAACACATAAATCATGCGTAGCATCGATAATGGCTTTGTTGAATTCAAAAATTGGATCTTCGAGTTCGAGTAAATGTTGTGGAATTTTAGTTAAATCGACATCTAAACCGATGCAGAGAAATGATTTTTTTTGTTGGATTTGTTGGATTAATTGTTGTGTTGTCATTGTTGTTTGTTTAACCGCAAAGTTCGCAAAGTTTTTCGCAAAGTTTGCTATGTATGAAAAAAAATGCCAAACTAAATTTTAGAATGGCATTTTTTCTATTTACTTTTTAAATAAAATCAAGTTTAAAAAAATTCATTTTAAACATGTTGAACTATTGTTTTACTATTTTAAAAGTATCTTGTTTGTTATTTCCTTTTAAATTTAAAAAATAAACACCCGCATTTAAATGTTCGAAATTTATGGTGTTTGAATCAATACTACCAGAATTAACTTTTTTGCCTATGGTATCAAATAATTCAAATTCATTAAAATCTGTATTATTAACTAGAAATAAGTCTGACGTTACTGGGTTAGGATAGATTTTTAAAGTTTCCTCCGAAAAATTCGGTGTATCAAGAGTTGTATCAATTAAAGTCAATATTCTTCCTTGATCTTCTAATGTCATATATAATTTATTTCCAACTAGAACTACATCTCTGAAATTAGCCAGAAATAAGTTTCCATTGTTTGAATCTTGATAAGTTGTTTGACTACCTATAAACTCTAAACTAGCTGCAGGATTATTAACGTCTATCTTTTCAATTTCGTGTGCATTAGTGATATACATATATCCATTTGAAGTTATAAAAATACCTTTATTGAAGTTCAAATCAGTAGTGTTTAAATATTCTTCGGGAACAGCTGTGCTGGAAGATAAATCAAATTTTAAAATTCTTTCTGCTCCGCCAGATGAAATGTACAAAACATTATTATAAACTTCAACATCATCAACAGCTTCATCGTTTAGACCAATATTTTCATATTCTAAAGTTGATGTTGGTGAACTTTGTGTAGCATCAAAACTATAAATATTTGTTGTGTATACATCTGGTGCTGTTTCTATCTCTCTAGAATAATACATTGTATTTCCTACCAAGGCAAAAGAAGCAATAAAGTCAGAAGAACTAATAACGGTTTGTGTTCCTGCTCCAATATTAGTTACATCTAGTTTTACAATTTGCATTCCAACAAAAGTATCAGTAGATTCAATCCAGTTTTCTACCAAAATAAATAAGTTATTACCTAGCTTTTGGGTTTTATAAGCATAAAAATCAGCTGGTAATGAATAAATTAGAGTTGCCGATGGTGAACTAGCAGAAGTATTTATGGTATAAATATCTTCCCAACCGTTCACATAAATTGTGGTTCCGTC
>DAOLYL010000054.1:0-2383 GCA_035425765.1 Flavobacterium sp.
AAAAAGCACTATTTTAAAACTTTTGAGCGCAAAAAAAACTCCTTCCGAGTAAACGAAAGGAGTTTTATATCTGAATATTTTCAGTAATGAGGTCTTATCCCATTACTTCTTTTACTTTTTTACCAATTTCAGCAGGAGAGTCTACTACGTGGATACCACATTCTCTCATAATTGCTTTCTTTGCTTCGGCAGTATCGTCAGAACCACCAACAATAGCACCAGCATGTCCCATTGTTCTACCTTTTGGAGCGGTTTCTCCAGCGATAAAACCAATTACTGGTTTGCGGTTACCGTCAGCTTTAATCCATTTAGCAGCATCCGCTTCTAGTTGTCCACCAATTTCACCAATCATGATGATACATTCGGTTTCTGGATCGTTCATTAATAATTCTACCGCTTCTTTTGTAGTAGTTCCAATAATTGGGTCACCACCAATTCCGATAGCGGTTGTAATTCCTAATCCTTGCTTTACTACTTGGTCTGCTGCTTCATAAGTTAACGTTCCTGATTTAGAAACGATACCTACTTTTCCTTTTTTGAATACAAAACCTGGCATGATACCTACTTTTGCTTCTTCTGGAGTAATCACTCCTGGACAGTTTGGACCTATTAAACGACAGTTTTTTCCTTTGATAAAATCATACGCTTTAATCATATCAGCCACAGGAATACCTTCTGTAATACAAATGATTACTTTGATACCTGCATCAGCCGATTCCATAATAGCATCAGCAGCAAAAGCTGGTGGAACAAATATAATAGAAGTATCAGCTCCAGCTTGTTCAACAGCATCTTTTACGGTATTGAAAACTGGACGGTCTAAGTGAACTGAACCACCTTTTCCTGGTGTAACTCCACCAACAACGTTGGTTCCATATTCAATCATTTGCGAAGCGTGGAAAGTTCCTTCGCTTCCTGTAAATCCTTGAACTATTATTTTTGAATTTTTATTAACTAAAACGCTCATGAGTATGTATGTTTATTTGTGTTTTTATTTATGTGTTGCAAAAGTAGAAAAAAGTGTTCAGTGTTCAGTGTTTAGTGTTCAGTTTTTTTGTGAAATTCATTCAAATTCCAAACTATAAACTCCAAACTCGCTACTTTTTAAAGTTGACTCATCTGATAACCACGGAATAACTTCTTGTCTTTTACTTCCCAGATAACCATAAAATGGGCTAAGAGCATTTCTTCTCTAGGATTTTCAATGGTTTTTACATAATGAGAATAGCGAACGGCAACGGTATTGCCTTCTTCAACAAGATGCGTAATCCTTGATTTAGAACGAACATAAGCTTTGCTCAATTCAGCACTAATAGCAATGATTTGGTCGTGGTTTAGGGTTAAAAAACCTTTGGTGCTGTGCCATTCTAATACGACATCTGGATGCAAAAACTGATTGACAGTTTCGGCTTCGAGAATAACATCGGATTTGTAAAAATTTTGAACGATTTCTTTAGCGCTCATAGTTTATTTTAATTTATTTAGAATATCTGGAATGCGTTTGACGTTAGCCAATTGCTTTAATTTTTCTCGTGATTCTTCTACTGGTGTGCCAAAATAGCTTTTTCCACCTTCTATTGACTTGGTTACACCGGTTTGACCAAGAACTACGGCTTTTGCACCGATAGTTATTCCGCTAGTTGTACCTACTTGTCCCCAAAGCGTAACTTCGTCTTCAATGATTACACAACCTGCAATACCGGTTTGTGAAGCAATCAAACATTTTTTACCAATAACGGTATCATGTCCAACATGCACTTGATTATCAATCTTGGTTCCTGCTCCAATTGTCGTGTCGCCAGTTACTCCTTTATCGATAGTACACAATGCTCCTATTCCAACATTGTCTTCAATAACGACTCTTCCACCAGATAATAGTTGGTCAAAACCTTCGGGACGTTTTTTATAATAAAAAGCATCGGCACCAAGAATAGTTCCAGAATGGATAATTACATTATCGCCAATCACAGTGTTATCATAGACAATCACGTTAGCATGAAGCAAACAATTAGTTCCAATAGTAACATTATTACCTATAAAACAATTGGGTTGAATTACTGTTCCTTCGCCAACAGTAGCCGAAGCCGAAACGCTAACATTAGCGGCAATAAACGGACGAAAATGTTTGGTCAAAGTATTAAAATCTCTAAACGGATCGTCAGAAATTAATAATGCTTTCCCATCTGGACAATCGACTTCTTTGTTAATCAGTACAATTGTAGCTGCAGATTGCAAAGCTTTGTCGTAATATTTTGGATGGTCAACAAAAACAATATCACCTGGAGTAACCACGTGAATTTCGTTCATGCCATGAACTGCAAAATCATCGGCTCCAATATATTGACAACCGATGATAGCAGCTATTTCTTTTAAAGTATGTGTT
>DAOLYL010000054.1:2483-13104 GCA_035425765.1 Flavobacterium sp.
CCAGTTTCAACTTTTGCAGGTTTAGTTGCGTTAGTTGCTGTGTTTCCTTTCAAACCTGGTTCTGCATAAGTAACTTCTAAAACAATTGAAGCTGGCATATCTACTGATAAAGGTAAATCAGTTTCTGTATTGATTTGAACCATTACGTTTGTTCCTTCTTTTAATAAATCTGGAGCATCAAGAATGTCTTTGTTCAACGTAATTTGCTCATACGTTTCCGTATTCATAAAATGATAGTCACTTCCTTCTGCATATAAATACTGAAAAGTTTGTGTTTCAACTCTAACAGTATCAATTTTATGCCCAGCAGAAAAAGTATTGTCTAATACTTTTCCATTGGTTAATGATTTTAATTTTGTTCTAACGAAAGCTGGACCTTTTCCTGGCTTAACGTGAAGGAACTCAATAATTTTATATATATCGTGATTGTATTTAATACATAATCCGTTTCTAATATCTGATGTAGATGCCATTGTAAATTTATTTATTCGGTTATTTGTTTATTTGTTATTCGGTTATTTGTTATTGGTTTATTTGAACCATTAAGAAATTTTAATTTTTAATTCTCAATTTTTAATTGATTAGACGTTTCCTGAGTAACCTTTCATGATTCCTCTTGATGAATTACGGATAAAATCTAATATTTCATCACGTTCTGGCGATGCAGCCATTTCAGCTTCAATGATTCCAACTGCTTGTGAGGTGTTGTAGTTTTTTTGATAAAGAATTCTGTAAATATCTTGAATTTCTCTGATTTTATCAGAAGTAAATCCTCTTCTTCTTAGGCCAACTGAATTGATACCAACATAAGAAAGAGGTTCTTTTGCCGCTTTAGTAAACGGTGGAACGTCTTTTCTAAGCAAAGAACCACCAGAAATCATAGCATGATCACCAATACTAATAAATTGATGCACGGCTGACAATCCACCAACGATGGCATAATTTCCAATAGTAACGTGTCCGCCAAGAAGTACACCATTAACGATAATAACGTTATCGCCAATATGACAATCATGAGCAACGTGAGCTGTTGCCATGATTAAACAATTGTTTCCAATCTTAGTTTGACCCGATGCGATTGTTCCTCTGTTGATAGTAACACATTCTCTGATGGTACAGTTATCGCCAATGATGGCAAGAGAGTCTTCGCCACCAAATTTTAAGTCTTGAGGAACAGCTGAGATGATTGCTCCAGGAAAGATATTGCAGTTTTTACCGATTCGTGCGCCTTCCATGATGGTAACGTTTGAACCTATCCAAGTTCCTTCGCCAATAATCACATTGTTATGAATAGTTGTAAAAGGATCAATAACCACGTTGCGGGCTATTTTTGCTCCAGGATGAACATATGCTAAAGGTTGATTCATGTTTTGTGTTAATTTGGTTATTTGGATTATTCGTTTATTTGACTGTTAAACGTATAATCAAAAATCTATTGCTTTTTGGCTATTTGCGCCATTAATTCTGCTTCAGCAACTAGTCTTCCGTTAGCATAAGCATGCGCTTGCATGTGACAAATTCCTCTTCTGATTGGAGTAATCAATTCACATTTAAATATTAGTGTATCACCAGGTAATACTTTGTATTTGAACTTAACATTATCTATTTTCATAAAATAAGTTAGGTAGTTTTCAGGATCTGGAACTGTGCTTAACACTAAAATTCCACCCGATTGTGCCATGGCTTCTACAATTAAAACGCCTGGCATTACTGGTGCATCTGGAAAATGCCCTACGAAGAAGTTTTCGTTCATCGTTACATTCTTCATCCCAACCACATGCGTATCGGACATTTCTATAATTCTGTCAATCAGTAAAAATGGTGGTCTGTGTGGAAGAATACTCATAATTTTATGAATATCCATCAATGGTTCCAAGTTTAAATCATAAACCGGAATTTGATTTTTCTGCTCAATTTTGATGATTTTAGACATCTTTTTAGCAAACTGAGTGTTTACAAAGTGTCCAGGTTTGTTGGCAATAACTTTACCTTTAATACGAATTCCAATTAAAGCTAAATCACCCACAACATCAAGTAGTTTGTGTCTTGCGGCTTCGTTAGGATAGTGTAACGTTAAGTTATCAAGTATTCCATTAGGTTTAACCGATATTTTATCTTTTCCAAAAGCTACTTTTAGGTTTTCCATAGTAGTTTCTGAAATTTCTTTATCAACATAAACGATAGCATTATTTAAATCGCCACCTTTTATTAACCCATTGTCTAACAATGTTTCTAATTCGTGAAGAAAACTAAACGTTCTAGCGTTGGCAATTTCTGTTTTGAAATCGACTATGCTTTTCATGGTGGCGTTTTGTGTGCCTAAAACTTTGGTACCAAAGTCAACCATTGCCGTTACTTGATAATCATCTGATGGCATTACTAAAATTTCACTTCCAGTAGTTTCGTCAACAAATGAAATCACTTCTTTTACTACATAATATTTGCGTTCTGCTTCTTGCTCAACAACACCAGCTTTTTCAATAGCTTCCACAAAATACTTAGAAGAACCATCCATAATTGGTGGTTCTGATTCGTTTAATTCAATAATTACGTTATCTACATCGCAACCTACAAAAGCCGCTAAAACGTGCTCTGAAGTTTGGATTTTAACTCCTAGTTTTTCTAGGTTTGTTCCTCTTTGAGTATTTACCACATAATTGGCATCCGCTTCTATGATTGGACTTCCTTCTAAATCTACTCTAACAAAAGTAAAACCATTATTAATTGGTGCAGGTTTGAAAGTCATCTTCACTTCTTTTCCAGTATGAAGTCCAACTCCAGTCAAAGAAATCTCGTTTTGGATGGTTTTTTGTTTAACCATTGTAATCTATTTTAGTTTAGTTTTTATTCTTTTTTAATTCTTCTAAATCGGCAACAATTTTAGGTAAATTTCTAAAATGTACATACGATTTATTCCAATCACCATAGTTGAAAGAAGGTGAACCTTGGATAACTTCTCCGTCTTTCACATTTTTTCCAACACCCGATTGTGCTTGTATGCGAACATTATCGCCAACCACGATATGACCAGCAAAACCTACTTGTCCGCCAATCATACAGTTTTTTCCAATTTTGGTAGAACCAGCAATTCCAGTCTGTGCTGCAATTACCGTATTCTCACCTATTTCAACATTATGAGCAATTTGAATTTGATTGTCTAGCTTCACTCCTTTTCGGATAATTGTTGAACCCAATGTTGCTCTATCTATCGTTGTACAAGAACCAACTTCTACATTATCTTCCAAAATTACGTTTCCAATTTGTGGAATTTTACTAAAACTTCCATCTTCTTGTGGAGCAAAACCAAATCCATCAGAACCTACGATAGAACCCGAATGGATTACACAATTGTTTCCAATAATAGTTTCAGAATATACTCTAACACCAGCAAAAAAGACACAATCGTCACCGATAGTTACATTATCACCGATAAAAGAGTTTGGATATATTTTGACGTTTTTGCCAATAGAAACATTTTTCCCAACGTAGCAAAAACTTCCCAAGTATAAATTGTCGCCATAAGCAACGCCTTCCGAAATAACAGACGGTTGCTCGATACCCGATTTCATCAATTTCACTTGATTGTAATACTCTAACAACTTAGAAAACGCTAAATAAGCATCTTCCACTTTGATTAATGTGGTTGTTATTTCGTTTTCAGGTTCAAAAGTGGCGTTAACAATTGTTATGGTAGCGTCAGTGGTATAAATAAAATTTACATATTTTGGATTTGCCAAGAATGTTAGTGAACCTGCGGTTGCTTCTTCTATTTTGGCTAATTTATTGACTTCAGCATTAGGATTACCTACTACTTCGCCTTCTAGAATTCCTGCTATTTGAGATGCTGTAAACTTCATTGGCACAAAAGTATAAAAAAAACGATTTTATAACTACTTTTCATTGAGTTGTTTTGGGAAACAGATAAAATACTTTGTTACTGGTTTTGAAAGCGCTTTCAAATTTAATTGGTCTGAAGCTTCCACTACATCTTCAATTGTTTTGTCTTTCTTTAGAATTCTAATGGGTTCAGCGTCTTTACTGTAAGCTTGGTTTTTTATTTTTCCTTTGAAGATAAAATACTTGGCGTCTTGCAAACTGATGTTGTTTTGTTTAGAAAAAGTAGTCAAATACTCGTCAAGTACTTCGATAGGAAACTTTTCACTGCTTAATTTTATTTTAGATAAATCTCTGTTGATTATCATTTTGCTCAAACTGCTCAAAATAAAATCATCATGAAACTGCCAACTTTTCAAAGCTGAGATAATATCGAAATCATCGAGTTGAGCAAAAGTGTTTAAATCGTGATGCGTAAAGCTTTCTAGAGTTACAACATTCTCCATGAAATATTTTAAGGGTTTGCTGCATTCAACTGCGATTTCTTTATGTAATAATTCTTTAGCTCGTTTCAAAGTTTTAGTTAATGTTAACTCGGCTACCAAACTGGTTTTGTGTAAATAAGCTTGCCAATACATTAATCGTCTTGCCATCAAAAACTTTTCGATAGAATAGATTCCTTTTTCTTCCATGACTAAGACATCATCGACTACATTTAGCATTTGAATTAGCCGATCGGAATTGATATTTCCTTCAGCAACACCAGAATAAAAGCTATCTCTTTTCAAATAATCCATTCTATCCATATCCAGTTGACTTGAAATCAACTGCAACATAAATTTTCGATGATAATCGCCTTTAAAAACTTGGATTGCAAGACTTAATTGTCCATTAAATTCTTCGTTTAGTTTATTCATAAAAAGCAATGAAACTTCTTCGTGATGCACTTCAACAATACTATGTTCCATAGCGTGAGAAAATGGTCCATGACCAATATCGTGAAGCAAAATGGCTATTAACAAAGCGTTTTCTTCTTCTTTAGAAATAACAACTTCTTTAAAACGAAGCACTTCTACCGCTTTTTGCATCATGTGCATTGCACCAAGAGCGTGATGAAAACGTGTGTGATGTGCGCCAGGATAAACCAAATAAGACAAACCCATTTGAGATATGCGTCGCAATCGTTGAAAATAAGAATGTTGAATTAAATCGTAGATTAGCGTATTAGGAATGGTAATAAAACCATAAATCGGATCGTTAAATATCTTTAACTTGTTAGTTTGGCTCACCTTTTTGTTTCTTATTTTGAATTAAACCAATGATTTGAAATACTGAAGTAACGTTTTATCGTTTTCTTTTGTTGGAGTAAATACTTCAAGTATTGTTGGTTTGTCATTATTTTTATAAAATTGTTTCAAACTTTCTTTCAATGTTTTTTCATCACTAGCAGTTAAATAATCAAAATGATACATTTTAGCTAAATGTTCCGCCGTTAAGCAATGAGATGTTTCGAAAAAAGTATTAAAAACTTCATTCTCTTGATGTCCTGGAAGAATTCTAAAAATTCCGCCGCCACCATTATTAATTACAATGATTTTAAAGTTTTTAGGAATGTAATTATTCCAAAGCGCATTGCTGTCGTATAAAAAACTAACATCACCAGTAATTAGAACCGTTGACTTTTCACTTGCTGTTGCAGCACCAATTGCTGTTGATGTACTTCCATCAATTCCACTCGTTCCACGATTGCATGCTACTTCGATTGAGGAATCAATATCGAATAATTGCGCATAACGAATTGGTGAACTATTACTAAATTGAAGATTTATTTTTTTAGGCAATTGACCAAGAATAATTTCAAAAGCTTTTAAATCAGAAAAAGAAATTGATTTCAAATACTCTTCGTGTTTTGCTTTGCGATGTTTAGTAACAGTAGCAAATTTTGTTTTATAATCGCTTTCTATTGTTTTTACATAGGGAAGAAATTGAGTGAAAAACTGATTTGGACTAACGTGAAAATGTTTTGTTAGCATCCCAAAAGTATCATAAGCACGAAGTTCATCAATGTGCCAATGGTGTTTAGGTTTGTATTGTCGCAAAAATGTTTTTATTCTTTTAGAAACTATCATTCCACCAAAAGTGATTAGAATTCGCGGTTGCAAACTCACACTATCTTTTGCTTTGAATGGCGTTATTAAAGTATCTATTTTATTTATAAAACTTGGATGATGCAAATTTGATGTTGATTCTGTCATTACAACCACAGACGGGAAATTAGCTAACATCTCAATCCATCTCTCTTCAATTGAATTGGGTTGCAACTCACCAACGAGTACTAAAATCTTTTTACTATGATTCCAAAGTGTAGAAAAAGCGATAATATCATCAACACTAATTAATCGATAAACTTTAAATAAACTAGTGATATTAAAATCGACTGACCTTTTCTTAACAGTTTCATATAATGGTTCTTCAAACGGAACATTGATATGAGTTGGACCTTTTTTTCCTATGGCAACATTGATTGCTTCATTGATAAAAACATCATTTTCTTCTGAAGCATCATCAGTTAAATTGGCATTATAAAGTGAGTGATTTGAAAATACATTTTCCTGACGAATGGTTTGTCCATCGCCAATATCAATTTTATCAATTGGTCTGTCGGCAGAAATTACTATTATTGGAACTTGGCTATAATAAGCTTCTGCAAAAGCAGGATAAAAATTCAACAACGCCGAACCCGAAGTACAAACAATTGCTACTGGTTTTTGCTTTTGTTTAGCCATTCCCAATGCAAAAAAAGCAGCACAACGTTCGTCAGCTATACTAAAACAATTAAAATTAGGATTGTTAACAAAACCAATAGTTAATGGTGCATTTCTTGAACCAGGACAAATAACAATGTCGTGTACACCTTTAACATTACATATCTCTATGATGCTTTGTGCTAAAGGTATTTTTGGATAGATCATTTTTAAGCATTAAGTAACACAAATATAAACAAACCGCCTTCATTTAACACTAAATAACAGATAAAACCATCAAAATACTCGTTGAAAAATGATAAAGTAAATCTCAATCCTTTTTTATACTTTTGAAATATGGAAATTAAACTACGCAATTATAAAGTAACTGACACTCAAGCTATACTTGATATTATTAACTATAACATCATAAATTCTACGGCTTTATATGATTACAACCCAAGAACAATTGAACAGCAAATCAGTATTTTTGAAGACAAATTAAAAAAAGATTTTCCAATCATTGTTGCTACAGCTAATGAACACGTTGTTGGTTTTGGATATTACAGCGAATTTAGATTTCGTGAAGCTTATAAATTTACCGTAGAACATTCTGTTTATGTTGCCAATGATTTTCATGGAAAAGGAATTGGGAAACTTTTGATAATAGAATTAATTCGACTTGCCAAGCAACAAAAACTGCACACCATGATTGGTGTAATAGATGCCGAGAATGAAAGTAGCATTCGTTTTCACGAACAATTTGGATTTAAAACCGCCGGAATTGTAAAAGAAACTGGCTATAAATTTGACCGTTGGTTACATTCAGTAATCATGCAATTGATGTTAGAATAAATTATTTTAACATATTTTTTTGAGCATTCTTAGTGTCATTTCTATATTTTTGAGCAAACTTATCAAAATATGAAAAAAATACTATTAACCGGTTGCTTAATTCTCTCGCTGACAACAGTTATGGCTCAAACATCATCTGTAGAAAAAAAGACTGACAAACAAGGTTACACTTATGAAACGGTGAAAAACGACAAAACCGGAACGCGGGTTTATACGCTAAAAAACGGTTTAAAAGTTTATCTCGCACAAAACACCGATGAACCAAGAATTCAAACTTACATTCCAGTAAGAACAGGTTCAAATAATGATCCAGCCGATAATACTGGTTTGGCGCATTACTTGGAACACATGGTTTTTAAAGGAACAAGTAAAATTGGAACTCAAAATTGGGATGCTGAAAAAAAACTAATCGCTCAAATTTCTGATTTATACGAACAACACAAAGCTGAAACTGATCCTGAAAAGAAAGCTGCTATCTACAAGCAAATCGACGAAGTATCGCAAGAAGCTTCTAAATATTCAGTTGCAAATGAATATGATAAATTAATTTCTTCGCTTGGTGCAAAAGGAACAAATGCGCACACTTGGGTTGACGAAACGGTTTACAAAAACAATATTCCTTCTAATGAACTAGAAAAATGGATGGTTATTGAAAAAGAACGTTTTTCTGAATTGGTTTTGCGTCTTTTCCACACGGAATTAGAAGCAGTTTATGAAGAATATAATCGTGCTCAAGATAACGATGGTCGTTTAGTAAGCTATGCTTTAATGGATGCTTTATTTCCAGTAACTCCTTATGGTCAACAAACAACTATTGGAAAACCGGAACACTTAAAAAATCCTTCAATGGTTGCTATTCACAACTATTTCAACATGTATTATGTGCCAAATAACATGGCAGTAGTTTTAGTTGGAGATTTGGATTTTGACAAAACAATCAAAATGGTAGATCAATATTTTGGTGCATTCCAATATAAAGAATTACCAATGAAGAAAAAACTATCAGAAACTCCAATGACATCAATTGTTGAAAGAGAAGTAAAAAGTCCAACTGCCGAAAGATTAACTATGGCTTGGAGAACTTCTGGAGTTGGAACAAAAGAAGCTCGTTTAGCAACAATTGCTGCCGAAATTCTTTCTAATCAAGGCGATGTTGGATTAATTGATACTAACATTAACCAAAAACAAACTGCTCTTGGTGCTGGAGCTTATACTTCTGCATTCAATGATTATGGTTATTTAGCAATGACTATTTCTGTAAAAGAAGATCAAACGCTAGAAGAAGGTAAAAATTTATTGTTGGCTGAGGCGAATAAAATCAAAAAAGGTGAATTTGACGAATGGATGATTCAAGCCATTATCAATAATATGAAATTGGACGAAATGAAAAATTTCGAGTCTGTTGATGGATTAGCAACTACAATGTATAATGCTTATATTCAAGGTAGAAGTTGGAATGAAATCGTTTCTGAAATCAACGAATATTCAAAAATCACTAAGGCAGATGTTGTAAAATTTGCTAACGAATTCTTCAAAGACAATTATGTAATTGTAAACAAAAGAAAAGGTGTTAACGATAAATTGGTTCGCGTTTCTAACCCTAAAATCACTCCAGTTCAATTGAACAGAGATTCACAGTCACAGTTTTATAAAGATTTCCAAAATCTAAAATCAGCTGATTTAGCGCCAGTTTTTGTTGATTTCAAAAAAGAAATTCAAAGTAAAAAAGTAAAAAATACTACCGTTAGTTTCATCAAAAACACAACAAATTCAATTGCTCGTTTGAACTACATCTTCAATATGGGTTCAGACCATGACAAAAAATTAGCGTTGGCTGTAGGAATGCTTGATTATTTTGGAACTGACAAATTAAGCGCAGAACAAATCAAGAAAGAGTTCTACAAAATTGGAATTTCCTATTCAGTAAATATCGGAAGTGAATTGAGTTACATTACACTTTCTGGTTTAGAAAATAATTTACCAAAAGGTATCGAATTATTAGAAAATTTCATCAAAAATGTAAAACCAGACCAAGACGTTTACAATACACAAGTAGAAACTATTTTGAACAATCGTTCCAATGCTAAAAAACGTAAAGAAAGCATCATGAACGCTTTGACGAATTATGCTAAATATGGTAAAGATTCTCGTTTCCGTGATATTCTTTCAGAAAAACAATTGAAAGAAATGAATGTTGCCGAATTGACAAACCTAATCAAAGGCGTAAACGATTACCAACACGAAATTTTCTTCTACGGAAATGATTTAAACCCAATTGTAACTGCTTTGGAAAAACACCACAATTTAGCGGCAAACAAAGCTATTCCAACACCTAAGAAATATGCTGAACCAGAAACTTCTAACAAAGTATATTTTGCAAACTATGACATGGTTCAAGCCGAAATGACTAGAGTTGCAAAAGGTGAAAAATACAACCCAACAATTGCTGGAACAGTAAATGTATTCAACGCTTATTTTGGTTCAGGATTGTCTTCAATAGTTTTTCAAGAAATTAGAGAATCAAAGTCATTGGCATATTCTGCTAGAGCATTTTATGGAATGGCAAACGATAAAAACTTAAACGATTATATGCAAGTTTCTATTGGAACACAAGCTAACAAATTGCCACAAGCTGTTGATGCTATCAATGCTTTATTATCTGAAATGCCAAAAATTGACAAGCAATTTGAAAACGCAAAAGAATCTAGTTTGAAACAAATGGCTTCAAGCAGAATTATCAAAGCTAACATTTATTTCAACCAATTAAACTTGAAAAAAATAGGTTTTGACTATGACATTAGAAAAGATGTTTACAAAAGCATTGAAGGTTTAACGCTAAAAGCTACTGACGATTTCTTCAACAAAGAAGTAAAAACAAAACAGTACAATACCGCAATTATCGGTAAAAAAGAAAGTTTAGACTTAGATGCCTTGAAAAAATTAGGACAAATTGAAGAAGTAACTTTAGAAGAAGTTTTTAATTACTAATAATCTTCAACCCTCAGATTAACAAAAAAATCCTAATCAATGATTGGGATTTTTTGTTTAAATTTATTGCCGTTAAAAAAACCATATATGCTTACTATATCAAATTACACAACAACTAACTTTTCATCAATCTAAATTTTCGAAATTATGAACAAAATTAAATTTACGCTCATGCTTTCTCTTGGAGTTCTTTTGAGTTC
>DAOLYL010000055.1:0-1285 GCA_035425765.1 Flavobacterium sp.
AATTCTCTTGAAATCACTGGATTTTTGAAGAAACTTCCGCTGTTTCCAAGTTCTTTCGGATTGGGTAATTTCGTGTTTCTAATCGCAATTACAGCATTGGAAACGTCTTTAATTGTTGGGTTAGTAATTTCATTTTTAGCCAATTCCGATTGAATGTCGCCATAACCAATATTGATGTTGTGACTGTGTTTTTTCAATTTAAAAACAACCGACGTTATAATGTATTGATTTTTAACTTCTTGTTTGAAAATACTTTCTCGGTAACCAAATTTACATTCATCTTTGGTGAACGTTTTCATTTCTTGCGAAAGAATATTCATAGCGTCACAACTCACAAAAGTGTCTTTAATTTCGGCACCATAAGCACCAATATTTTGAACTGGCGTTGTGCCAACATTTCCCGGAATAAGCGACATGTTTTCCAATCCGCCAAAGTTTTGATTTATTGTCCAAAGCACAAATTCATGCCAAACTTCGCCAGCTTGACTTTCAACCCAAACGAAATCGTCGTTTTCTTTGATGATTTTTTTTCCTTTCAAATCAATATGAATAACCAAAGCATCAATATCTTGTGTCAAAAGCATGTTACTTCCGCCGCCAAGAATGAATTTTTTTTCAGAGGAATGATTTTTCAAAACCGATTGTAATTCGTCCAAATTATGAACGGCAATAAATTGCTTGGCTTTGGCTTCAATGCCAAATGTGTTGTAGTTTTTTAAGGAGAAATTATGTTGAATTTGCATAGTTTAATTACGAATTTGGAATTACGAATTATGATTGAGCAGGAATTAAAAATTCGTAATTCATAATTTTTAATTCCTAATTGATTCTATTCTTCCGTTTCTAAAGCTCGTCTCAAAAAGTCATTCATGGGTTTCATCAGAATTAATTTTTGAGCAATAGTTTTACTAAAATCAGGCTGCGTGAATAATTTGTCGTCAATTTTTTGAGAAACCGTATAACTTTTCAGTTTTAAAAACTCAATTGCAGGATGATTTGGATCGAAATCTTTTGGTGCTTTTTTCAGCGAATTTGTTTCGTCACGAGTGAATTCTACAAATGCTGTTTTGAAATTTTTATCAGCAACTATTTTCTCTAAATCGTCGTGGAAAAATTCAATTTCTTTGCGAATTTGTTTCAGTTCACTTGCTTCCGGACACCAAACGCCACCAGCGATAAACGATTTTCCTTCTTCAAAATGAACATAATATCCAGGACTGTTTTTTCGAAATTTATTTTGGGTAAACCAAATGCCTATATTGGTTTTATAAGGCGATTTATCTTT
>DAOLYL010000055.1:1385-2548 GCA_035425765.1 Flavobacterium sp.
AAATCTTCTTCCGATAAATAACCCAAATTTCTCCACGTTTCTTTACCGTTTTCATAAATTAAAATCACAGGTAACTCATTTAATTTCATTCTTTCCATTAATGTTTTATTTTCATCAGCATCTAGTTTTACTAAAGTAATTTTACCTTTTAGTTCTTCTTGCATTTTGGTTAAATAAGGAGCCATTTTTTTGCAAGGTGCGCACCATTTTGCTGAAAAATTTATGATTACTTTTTTGTCTGAATTAATTAGTTTTTCAAATTCTGCACTTGTCAATCCTTTTGGTGTTGATGATACATTTGATGTTTTTTTTCCTTGCCATTTCATAATGCCACCATCCAAATTGTAGATTTCTTTAAATCCTAATTCGGCTAATTTATCGGCAGCTTGACTACTTCGACCACCAACTTTGCAATACACAAAAACGGGTTGTGATTTGTCTAATTTTTCAACTTTTGAAACAAAATCATCTCCATTCCAATTCACATTTGATGCGTTTTCAAGATGTTCAACAGCATATTCTTCTGGAGTTCGAACGTCAAGTAATTGCGGATTTTTAGTATTTGATAATTTATCAGAATACCTTTTTCCATCAATAGTTTCAATCGTCTTAGATTGTTGACTTTGACAGCTTGTCAATTGAAATACTACGAAAAGGAGTAGAAGGTTTTTCATTGTGAATATTTTAAACAAAATTACTAATTAAAGATTGAATATTTTATAACTCTGATGTGTTGTTTTTACTATTGTTTCCGTTCGTTCAGGATGTGTGTCAGAAATAAACAATTGTCCAAATTCTTCTTGATTGACCATCGCTACAATTTTACTCACACGAAATTCGTCTAGTTTGTCAAAAATATCATCAAAGAGCAAAATTGGTTTTTCACCACTTTGTTTTTTTACAAATTCAAATTGAGCTAATTTTAACGCTATTAAGAATGATTTTTGTTGTCCTTGTGAACCAAATTTTTTGATAGGAAAACCATCAATTTGAAAAGATAAATCATCTTTGTGAATTCCAACGGATGTGTATTGTAAAGCTCTGTCTTTGGTTAAATTTTGCTCCAATAATGTGAGCATTTTAGCTTCAAACAAATGACTTTCATAAACTATTTGCACAGTTTCTTCTGAATCGGTAATGGATTTATGATGTTTATTGAAAAT
>DAOLYL010000055.1:2648-3971 GCA_035425765.1 Flavobacterium sp.
GAGAATTTTTCATAAGCTTTGCCATTTCTTTTTAGAATTTTCTTTTGACCTTTTTTAAAACTACTAACAATTTGTTCTGTTCTATCTGCTTTTTCAAACTCACCATCAATTACAAAAAACTCTTCATTGTGCTTGATATTTTGAACTGCCAACGGATTAAAATAACTTTTTCCGTTTGCCAAATGATAGATTGCATCGAGCACATTGGTCTTGCCGATACCATTTTTTCCTACGAAACAATTTATTTTAGTGTCAAAATCGAAGTTGGCTTCCGAAAAATTCTTGTAATTAAATAAAGATATTTTTTTTAAAAACATTGTAATGGCTTGCTATTGCTGAAAAGCATATAAAAATTAGTAGCTGTTTTTACAGCGAGTGCAAATTATTGAAAAATATCGATAAAAATCGCTTTTAAATCTCAATAAAAATTTTATTTTTGCGCACACTAAATTAGAATTAAATGGCAACTTTTAACAAAAGAGGTTACAAAGCACCGAAAGAAAAAGAAGAAAAAGTAGATAACAATTTTATTGAAGATGTAAACGTTGATGAAAAAGACAGTACAACTGCAAAAGCATTTGACGCTTTAGACGAAACAGCTTCAAAAACGGAAGATTTCGTTGCAAAAAATCAAAAATATATATTAGGTTTTCTAGGTGCAATTGCTCTAGTAACTGTTGGATATTTATTATACCAAAAGTTTGTAGCTGAACCAAATCAGGAAGAAGCTGCAAATGATTTATTCGTTGCGCAACAAAATTTCCAAAAAGCAGTTGATGATGCAGGAACAAAATCAGATTCATTATACAATTTAGTTTTAAAAGGTTCTGACGGAAAACAAGGAGTTGTTGAAATTGCTGAGCAATATTCAGGAACAGATGCAGGAAATATGGCAAACTATTATGCTGGAATTGCTTATTTAAACACTGGAAAATATGCAGAAGCTATTACTAGTTTAGAAAAATTCAAATCAGAAAGTACAGTATTAAATGCTTTGGCTCTTGGTGCAATTGGTGATGCTTTTGCTCAAAAAAATCAACCAAAAGAAGCATTAGAATATTATGTAAAAGCTGCAGATACTAATAAAGACGAGTTTACAACTCCAAGATATCTATTGAAAGCAGGTAAAACAGCTTATGCGTTAGGTAATAAAGCTGATGCTGTAAAATATTATACAAACATAAAAGACAATTACGAAAACACACCAGAAGGGCAAAACATTGATGCTTTAATTGGATTGGCTCAGTAATTTAATTATAAATTAGAGAAAGCGAATTAAGAATTGTCATCAATTTTTAATTCGTTTTTTTTTACTTAAAATTT
>DAOLYL010000055.1:4071-6567 GCA_035425765.1 Flavobacterium sp.
GTTCCTGTTATTTTTTGTCTATTGACTGATAATAACGAACAACAATCTATCGATAGAAGTGGAGGAATTCATGGAAATAAAGGAACTGAAGCTGCGATTGCTGCAATAAAAATGGCGGATTTACGCAAAAAAGCAAATAATAAAAACACTTCAATAGGGTTTTAAAAAGATTGTTCGACAAATTAAATAAAAACTATTCTTGATCGGAATAGTTTTTTTATTTTTAGTATTGGATTAACTAAAAAGCACGCTACTTTTTCCTTAAATTTGCTGACTTCGGTTTTGTTACTGAATACTAATAACTGAACACTGAATACTAACGAATGTCGAGCATAATTCAATTACTTCCTGATCATGTTGCCAACCAAATAGCTGCTGGCGAAGTTGTGCAACGTCCAGCTTCGGTGGTAAAAGAACTACTCGAAAATGCCGTTGATGCAAAAGCAACTGACATAAAATTAATTCTAAAAGACGCAGGAAAATCGCTAATTCAAGTTATTGATAATGGAGTAGGAATGAGTGTAACCGATTCGCGTTTGTGTTTTGAGCGTCATGCGACTTCTAAAATTCGTCAGGCAGAAGATTTATTTTCTTTGCACACCAAAGGTTTTCGTGGTGAAGCTTTGGCTTCCATAGCTGCGATTGCACATGTGGAAATGAAAACCAAACAAGAACAGGAAGAATTAGGAATTCATATCATTATAGAAGGAAGTAAATTTGTCTCACAAGAACCAGCAGTTTTACCTAAAGGAACTTCGTTTTCAGTTAAAAATTTATTTTTTAATATTCCAGCACGACGCAATTTTTTAAAATCGGAAACGGTGGAACAACGCCATATTGTGGATGAATTCCAACGTGTTGCGATGGCACATCCCAATATTCATTTTACCATGTATCACAATGGAAGTGAAATGTTTAATCTTCCGATATCCAATTTCAGACAACGAATTGTGAACATTTTTTCGGGAAAAACAAATGAAAAATTAGTTCCTGTTAGCGAGGAAACGGAAATTTTAAATCTGCAAGGATTTGTTGGAAAACCCGAATTTTCTAAAAAAAATCGTGGAGAACAATTCTTTTTTGTCAATAATCGATTTATCAAAAGTGGTTATTTGCATCATGCTGTTATGGCTGCTTATGATGGATTGCTAAAAGATGGCGCGCAACCGAGTTATTTTTTATACCTTGATGTTCCGCCACATACTATAGATATTAATATTCATCCAACTAAGACCGAGATAAAATTTGACGATGAACATGCGCTGTATGCAATTTTGCGTTCGTCTGTCAAACACAGTTTAGGACAATTTAATGTGGCACCAGTTTTAGATTTTGATAGAGATCCAAATTTAGATACACCTTATCAATATCAAAACAAAGAAGCTGAATATCCAACGATACAAGTTGATAGTAACTACAATCCTTTTGCTGATAATGCTCAAAATTTTTCCGAACAGAACGGTGTAAAATCTTCGAAATCTTTTTCATCATCTTCTAATTATAGAAAATCGGAAATTTCACAACCAAGTTGGGAAAGTTTATATGTTGGTTTAAAACAAAATACACAAGAAATTGCTGAAATGACTTTTGAAAATGATGCAGTAACATCATCGCTTTTTGAAGAAAATGACATAGAGCAAGAAGTAAAACGAACCTATCAAATTCATAAAAAATACATCGTTTCGCCTATAAAATCAGGAATGGTAATTATCAACCAAAAACGAGCACACGAACGTGTTTTGTATGAAGAATTTTTGACTAGCATGACTGTCAAACAAGCGTCAAGTCAGCGATTGTTATTTCCATTGGAATTATATTTTTCTTCAAATGAAATGGATTTGCTTAGAGAATTGCAACTTTCTTTAGAAAATCTTGGATTTATTTTTGATGCAATCACAGAAGAATCAATGGTCGTGTCAGGTTTGCCAATAACTATTTCAGAAAGTCAAGCGTCGATAGTTTTGGACGATTTATTAACTGATTTACAAGATGGAATTGTTTCCAATAGTTTTTCAGAAAATGATAGTATTGCTAAATCAATGGCAAAAAGTTTGGCTGTAAAAACAGGAACTTATTTAACTGAGAAAGAGCAAGAAAACTTAGTTCACAATCTTTTTGGCTGTAAAGAACCGAATGTTTCTCCTTTTCAAAAACCTACTTTCATTACTATGAGTGTGGAAGATTTAGATAAAAAATTCAGCTTATGATGCGAATGACCGAAACTGTAAAGCAGTTATTGATAATTAATATTATATTTTACATTGGTTCGCAGTTTGTTGCGATATCTTATCCATTGTTTTCATTATACTATCTTGAAAATGATAATTTTAGAGCTTGGCAACCGCTAACAAGTATGTTTATGCATGCGCCAATGCCTAATTTGATGCATATTGTTTTCAATATGTTTGCGTTGGTTTCTTTTGGTTCTGCTTTAGAACATTTTTGGGGAGCTAAAAAGTTTATCTTTTTCTATATTTCATGTGGACTTGGTGCTGC
>DAOLYL010000055.1:6667-13070 GCA_035425765.1 Flavobacterium sp.
TCTGGAGCTATTTATGGATTACTGACTGCTTTTGCTTTTATGTTTCCCAATGCAGAGTTGGCTTTGATGTTTATTCCTATTCCAATAAAAGCGAAATATTTTGTTCCGGGAATTATTGCCATCGATTTATTTTTAGGTTTCAAAGGAAGTTCACTTTTTGGAAGTGGCGGAACTGGAATTGCCCATTTTGCTCACATTGGCGGAGCAATTACTGGATTTATAATGATGTGGTATTGGAAGAAAAACTCTTTTAATAAAAACCGTTGGAATTAGTATGAGTATAATTGAAGATTTAAAATTGCAGTACCGAATTGGCGGCATAACTAATAAAATGATTTATTGGAATGTTGGTTTTTTTATAGTGTCAATTCCGTTATTTTATCAATTCAAATTGGGCGTTTTTGATTATCCAAATTGGTTGGCAGTTTCATCTGAACCTAATGTTGTGTTATATAAACCTTGGACATTAGTAACGTATGCTTTTTTTCATTACGGCTTTTTTCATTTGTTTTTTAACATGATGATTTTAAATTTTTCTAGCCGATTGTTTCTAACTTATTTTACTCAAAAACAATATTTAGGATTATATTTTCTCGCCGCTATTTTTTCAGGTTTAGTATTTGTTTTGAGTTTTTATCTGTTAGGAAATTCTGCAATGATGGTTGGCGCTTCTGCAGCAATAATGGCTTTGTTGGTTGCTACAACTACTTATCAACCTTTAATGGAAATTAGGTTATTATTGATTGGTAATGTCAAACTCTGGCACATCACAGCCGTTTTACTTTTAATTGATTTGTTGCAAATTCAAATGAGTAATACTGGTGGACATATTGCTCACTTGAGCGGCGCATTTTTTGGTTATATTTACATTAAATTATTACAAAACGGAACTGATTTAAGTAGAATAGTAACCAACATAATTACTTTTTTTGCCACTATTTTTGATAAAAAGAAAGCAACTCCTTTTAAAAAAGTACATGTTAATGACAAAAAAACTATTGTTAAAAAGGAAAGTAAAATTGTTATTAAAGACAAAACCCAACAACAAATTGATGAAATTTTAGATAAAATTAGTCAATCGGGTTATGATAGTTTAACACAAGAGGAAAAAGAATTTTTATTTCAATCAGGGAAATAATTTATTGATGAAAAAATTATCATGGTTTAATAAAGTAGTTTATGGTTTCAATATTATGTTGATACTATTGACGATTATTGCTTATGTTTTGCCATTTCTTGCGCCAAAAGCATTTCCATTACTTTCGGTTTTAACGCTGATTTTGCCGCTTTTTTTGTTGTTGAATGCTTTGTTTTTTA
Source organism: Flavobacterium sp. (assembly GCA_035425765.1). GTDB lineage: Bacteria > Bacteroidota > Bacteroidia > Flavobacteriales > Flavobacteriaceae > Flavobacterium. Next base: position 7,985 of record DAOLYL010000055.1, read on the forward strand.
TTTATTGGTTGTTGCAGTTGAAAAGACAATTGATTTTTTCAGGAATTATTTTATTGCTTGGGATAACATTTATCAATAAGTTTTACAAATTTTCTTCTAATGAAGTTAAAACAGAAGAAAAAGATTTTACGGTGATGAGTTATAACGTTCGATTATTTAATCTTTTCAAATGGATTGAAGATGATACGGTTGGAGATCAAATTTTATCTTTTGTAAACGAGAAAAATCCAGATATACTTTGTGTTCAAGAATATTCAGAAAATGCCAATATCGATTTAAGAGTTTATAAATACAAGGCTGTTTTTATGGAAGGAAACAAAATTAAAACAGGTCAAGCAATTTTTTCAAAGTTTCCTATTTTTAATCAAGGGAATTTGCAAATTAAAGACATTGGCAACAACATTACTTTTGCGGATATTAAAAAAGGAAAAGATACCATTAGAGTGTATAATATTCATTTGCAATCAATAAAAATTTCTCCGGATGTTAATGAAATTTCCGAACACGTAGAAACGATTAATAAAAATAAATCACAACAAGTTTTTACTAGAATTAGAGATGCTTTTAAAAAACAAGAACAACAAGCTGAAGTATTAGTCAATCACAGAAAAGAGTGCAATTACCCAATAATTATTGCTGGCGATATGAACAACAGTGCGTTTTCGTATGTGTATCGTAGCATCAAAGGAAACTTAAATGATTGTTTTGAAGAAGCTGGAAAAGGTTTTGGTCAAACTTATAAGTTCAAATATTATCCTGCTCGAATTGATTATATTTTTGCTGATAAACGAATGAAAGTGAAGAGCTTTACTAATTTTTCAGAATTTCAAAATTCGGATCATTTTCCGGTTATGGCTCGAGTTTCTTTTGTGGAGTAATTGACAATTGTTGCTTTTTCAAATATTCTAAAGCGTGTCTTCCTTCATTAAAAAGTAAATCTAAAATGCTTAAATTGTTCAGAAAACCATTTTTTTCTTCAAAGACTTGAGTGTATGGCTCAAAAATGGAAGTATCTTTTTTGCCATTAATTAAATGACGTAAATCGGTTTTATCATCAACGGTATGAAAGTATTCGGTAGTTTCGTTGTAATCAAATTCGAATCGTAAACATTTTGAAACAATTTCCATAGTTTGCAAATTCAAATCCATAAGGAATTTGTGTTTTTTTTCAAAAATTGGAACAATATTGTCTTCAAAATATTCAAAGAATGGTGAACTTCTGTAAGCTGCTTCTAAAGATTTAAAATGTTGCTTTTGCCAATCGAAAGCGGTTTCAAGTTGAATGTCTTTGGTTTTTTGATGGGCAGTTTTTGAATGTTTTACAGGGATATTCAATAACTGAATTCCGTTTGGACTATAAATATACATTCGGTTGCGATTGGTTTGTTTCTGAAAATTATCGTCCATTTCAAAAGTAACCAAATCGCTTTGTGCCATTGCTACAAAATGACTAATAGACGGAAAATAACCTGGATGTATTAATATGTTTTTCATTTAGAATAAACTATTCTTTTGCTGCTTTTCTCTTTTTCCAGAAATGCTCACCAACAAAATACAATAATAATAATCCTAAGAAATATTTAAAATAAGACTCAGGTTGTCCTTCGCCATTAACAGTTGTAAACATTCTATCCCAACGAATTTTGTTCAACCCTTTACCGTTACTATCCCAACTTAACCAAATAAAAACAGGTTTTCCAACAATATGATCATCTGGCGTATAACCAAAATATCGCGCATCTAGCGAATTGTTTCGGTTGTCTCCCATCATCCAATAATAATTTTTGGCAAAAGTATATTTTGTAGCAATTTTGTCATTCACATAAATATCATTTCCAACAACTTTAAGTTGGTTTCCTTCGTATTCCGTGATTATTAATTTGTAAAATGGAAGCGATTTTAAATTTAAATCAACTGTTTCACCTGCTTTTGGGATGTAAATTGGTCCAAAATTATCGCTGTTCCAATTGTTTGTTTTGGATGGAATTCCGTCCATAAAATCTGGGAAAACGCCATCTTCGGCACCGCTTTTAATATATTTTTTTACTAATTCAATTCGGGAGTCTTTCTTTAATAATTCCGCCTTATCAACAGTTAAATTTGCTTGTATAAAATTATCTGATAAACTTAATTTTAGTTTGTCATAAATGTCTTGATCAATAGCGCCAATAATATTTACGGTTGTTGAATCTTTTGATAATTCAGTAACTTTTATTTTCTCTTTTGTGATATAGTCTTTTACAATATTGTTTTCCCAAAGGTTACGCTCAATTTTGAACACACGATTGTATTCAACAATTTCATATTGTTGCATCAATTCCGCATCAATAGTTGATTTAAATTTTAAATCATAACCAAACTGTGGCTTGGCTCTTTCAGGTAAAACAATTGCTTTTCCATTGATAAAAACATCGCCATTTTTTATTTGTAAACTATCGCCAGGAATTCCAACGCATCGCTTCACATAATTTGTTTTCTTATCAATTGGTTTACTGTATCGTCTGTCAGCCGGTTTATACATGTGAAATAAAGTATCTCTTGGCCAGTTGAAAACCACGATGTCATTATTTTTAATTTCTTGAAAACCAGGAAGTCGAAAATAGGGAAGTTGTAGTTTGTTTTTCCAAGAACTCGGATTGTTGTCGTCATACAAATACGACTTCACTTTTACAAGAGGCAAAGTATCATGAAACATTGGTGCGGCAACTGTTGTCATTGAAGGTCTTGCACCATAATGAAATTTACTAACAAAAAGAAAATCACCAATTAATAATGATTTTTCTAACGATGACGACGGAATCGTAAAGGGTTGCATTACATAGGTATGAACTAATGTTGCAACAACTATTGCAAATAATATAGAACTAACTGTGTCTCCAATTTTTGTTGGCGCAACCAAACTTCTATCCTTTATATGTGTTACATTTTGAGTATAATTGATGTAGTATATATAAAAACCAAATGTAAAAATGCCTAACCAAGTATCAATAGTTGAATTTCTTCCAAAACTTCTTAAGGTTTCAACCCAAACAACTGGAAACATTATTAAATTAATGATTGGGATGAAAAGTAAAAATGTCCACCAACTTGGTCTGTTGATGATTTTCATTAAAACAATAGAATTATAAACAGGAACAAATGCTTCCCACGATTTTCTTCCTGCTTTTTCATATAATTTCCATGTTCCAAGTCCATGAATTAATTGTATTATCAGGAAAAATATAAACCATTGATATGTTGACATAATATTAGATTTTTGATATTAAATTTTAACTATTTACCAGTAGTAAGTATGCTACTTGTTAGAAATGTTACAATTTTTAAATTTGAAAATTTTTATTTGGAATTTAAATCAAGTACGTCTTTCATTGAAAAAACGCCTTTCTTACCAATTATCCATTCAGCAGCAACAATTGAACCTAACGCAAAACCATCGCGATTGTGTGCAACATGTTTTATTTCGATAAAATCAACTTCGGATGTATAAAGAACGCTGTGTGTTCCGGGAACATTTTCTATTCGTTGCACATCGATAAATAAATCGTCAACTTTTGGATTTTCAATTGCCCAATTATTTTTATCTGTATGATTAATTATGGCATTGGCAAGAGAAATTGCTGTTCCGCTGGGTTTGTCAAGTTTTTGTGTATGATGAATTTCTTCCATCGAAACATTATATTCTTTGAATTTTGACATCATTTGAGCCAAATAATCATTCAATTCAAAAAATAAATTAACACCCAAACTGAAGTTAGAACCATATAAAAATGCTGCATTTTTACTTTCGCAAAGTTGTACCATTTCATGATAATTTTCTAACCAACCTGTTGTTCCTGATATTACTGGAATTCCATTGTTAATGCAAGTCGAAATATTTTCAACAGCAACATTTGGAACACTAAAATCAATAGCAACATCGGCATTTTCTAATCCATCAAAAGTTGTTGAGCTACTTTTTCTTAAAACAATTTCATGACCACGTTCTAAAGCAATTCTTTCAATTACTTTACCCATTTTGCCATATCCTAGAAGTGCTATTTTCATTTAGAATTTATAATTAAAAGTCAAACCAATATTAGGTTTTGCAGTAAAATCACTTTGATAAATATCTGGTGCAACAGAAAGATTGTCGTTGACATTGAATTGTGTTAAATGCGCGTCAATATTAGCGTCAACAATATTTAAAACATAAAATCCGATGCTGACCAAAAGCGATAAATCTCTATTTCGTTGATAAAATCGTTGCGCTTGAATTAGTCGAGTATCGTCTAAATAATCGTATTGGTCATCGTTAAATCCTGCTAATCTTCTTTTATAAGCATCTCGGTAACTGTGGTATTTTTTATTATTATCTAAATAAAAATACATACTTGTTCCGATGGCACCATAAACTATTGGAACTTTCCAATATTTTTTATTGTACGCTTGTCCTAAACCAGGCAATATTGCTGAATAAAAAGCTGCTTTCGATGGGCGTAATGGATCAATTGGTTTTAGTTTTGTAGTGTCTTTTGCAACAATAGTTTCGCTAATTTCTTGGGAATAACAAAAACTAGTTCCAAAAAGAAATACTAAAATGAATATGTAACCAAAACTTCTCACTATTTGTTGATTAGCTTGATAATTCTATTAAAATCTTCTTCAGAATGGAATGGAATGGTGATTTTACCTTTGCCGTTTCCAGCTACTTTTACTTCGATTTTACTTCCAAAAAATTCAGTAAATGTCTTTTTTTGTTCGTCGGCAATAGAAAAAGAAGTTGCTTTTTTAGTTTTTGCTGGAGCAGGTTTTAATCCATCTTGGTATATTTTTACCAAAGCTTCTGTTTCACGAACTGAAAGATTTTGACTTACGATTTTTTGATAAATATCAGTTTGAACATCTTGGTCTTCAACATTGATGATAGCACGACCATGTCCCATTGAAATAAATCCATCTCTAATTCCAGTTTGGATAATTGGATCTAATTTTAGTAATCGTAAATAATTTGCAATAGTTGAACGTTTTTTTCCAACACGTTCGCTCATTTGTTCTTGCGTTAATTGAATTTCATCAATCAATCGCTGGTAAGAAAGTGCAATTTCTA
>DAOLYL010000056.1:0-2288 GCA_035425765.1 Flavobacterium sp.
AAAAAGTAAAAAAGTAAACCATTAAGGTATTAAGTTTCATTAAGCGTTGTCTTAATTTTTCTTAATACCTTAATGGTTTTAAAAAATATAATTTGTCAAAACCAATCCAACATATCGCCGTAATTCGTCTCTCAGCAATGGGCGATGTTGCTATGACAGTTCCAGTTATTCGTGCATTGGTTGAACAGCATTCAAGTGTAAAAAGCACAGTCGTTTCTCGACCGTTTTTCAAACCTTTTTTTGATGGAATTCCCAACGTAGAATTTTTTGCAGTTGATGTAAAAGAACGACACAAAGGTTTTCTAGGATTGTTGAAATTGTATTTCGATTTGAAACAACTGAACATCGATGCTGTAGCCGATTTGCATAATGTTTTGCGTTCCCAAATCATCCGAACCTTATTTTCATTAGCAGGAAAAAAAGTTGCCGCAACCGATAAAGGCAGAGCTGAAAAAAAAGCACTAACTCGTGCCGAAAATAAAGTTTTCCAACCCATAAAATCTATGGTTGAAAGACATGTTGAAACCTTCAAAAAACTAGGTTTTTCTGTTGATTTATCTTTGCCAAGTTTCCCAGAAAAAGCTATTTTATCAGAAGAAATTTTAAAAGTTTCAGGTAAAAAAGATAATTTTAAATGGATTGGAATTGCGCCATTTGCTCAATACGAAAGTAAAGTCTATCCGTTGGATTTGATGCAAAAAGTAATTGATTTATTAGCGGAAAATCACAATTATAAACTGTTTTTATTTGGTGGCGGAAAAGAAGAAACCGAAAAATTAAATATTTTAGCAAAGCAAAGAGAAAACTTCATTGTTGTAGCCGGAAAACTAAAATTCAATCAAGAATTACAACTGATTTCCAATCTTGATATAATGCTTTCTATGGATAGCGGAAACGCACATATTGCCGCAATGCTTGGCATAAAAGTAATCACACTTTGGGGCGCAACACATCCTTTTGCTGGATTTGCACCGTTTAATCAACCTTTGGAAAATTGTCTAACTGCCGATAGAAATCAGTTTCCGTTGTTACCAACTTCGGTTTATGGAAATAAAAAAGTTTCGGGATATGAAGATGTAATGCGAAGTATTTCAGTGGAGAAAGTAGTTTTCAGTTTACGTTAATTATGTATACTCATTTTACTATTTGTAATAATAATACCAATTGCTTTCATAATTTCGGTCAAAATTTTCTTTGCTGTCAAGGTAAATATTGAACATTTCACGTTTAAAGTAACCAAATTCATTGTATTGTTCTAAAATGTCAAAATATTTGTTTGCCCAAACTTTTCTTGTTTCACTATTCTCATAAAGTTTTACTTGTTCATCTGTGTGTAAAAAGAAAGTTGTTCCTCCAAAAGCTTTTGAAATTTCCCAAAGATATTTATTATCAAGTTCTTTCTTCAGTTGAATGACTTTTGATTCTGGAATATTATCAATCGCTTCATGTCTTGCTATTGGCTCAAATGCACTGTAACAAACCCAAACATTATCTGTTTTGTATTTTTCGTTTTTCGTTTTTGCAAAAAAACCAAAGAAACCTTTTTTTTCTATGATTTTCTGTTCTTCTAACGTCTGTTTGAATTTGTTTACTATTACTTTTTGTTTTTTATTATCAAAGTTGAAATTTCCTTTGTCATCATTGAAACTCTGTTTTTCTCGCTCAAATTCAAAGCAAATGTTTAATCGTGGTTGTTTTTCTTTTCCAAAGGTGTCGTAAATGATATTGATTGTTTTAACACCAAATGTTTGGTCAATAAAGTCTGCAAGTTGTCTAAAGTCAAAATTTATTGTTGCTTTTCCAAGCATTATTTGCTTTGTAGCTTTATATTCTTTGTCGGATGGCATTATCATTTTATGGCGGTATTATTAATGCATATATAAAATTACAAATAAATCTTATTTATTCTACAAATCTCTAAAATATAACTTTTTAGATTGGAAATTGTGGCTTGATAATTTGGTGCTTCATAGCCAAATCGTTCGTGTTCCAACTGTTCTTTTTCGATAGCATTGCAACCTTTTATGACTTCTTTAATCATGTCGAGCATAATGAGTTCTTTGCTTTTTTCTTTTTCAAATTTTAAGTCAATTAACTCGTCTTCCAATCGTTCGCAATAATCCAAAAGCTCCTGAACTTCAGGTTCATCCAAAAGATCAGGAGCTTTTTTAAATATTTCTAGTTTGTTTTTCATTTAAAAGCAGTAAGCTTAAAGCTTTAGGCATAAAGCATTTTAAACATCATCAAAATCCACATAAATTTCTGCCGATGTTGGATGCGCTTGACAC
>DAOLYL010000056.1:2388-12879 GCA_035425765.1 Flavobacterium sp.
TTAAACATCATCAAAATCCACATAAATTTCTGCCGATGTTGGATGCGCTTGACACGTTAAAATCAAACCTTCGGCAACTTCGCCATCGGTTAAAATAGAATTCTTTTTCATTTCGGCTGAACCGTTTGTAATTCGCGCTAAACACGAACTGCAAATTCCACCTTGACAAGAATATGGCGCATCGATGCCTTGTTTTAAAGCAGCTTCAAGAACGGTTTGTTTCTGCGACATTTCAAAAGTGGTTTCTGCGTCATCAACCATAATGGTGATTTTTGTATGACCAGATTGATTGCCAACGCTTGTATTTTCGGCAGTTGAAGTAGAAAATAATTCAAACTTAATATCTTTTTCGGCTACATTGTGTTCTTTTAAAACATTGGAAACCAAATTAATCATTTCTTCTGGACCGCAAAGGTAGAATTTGTCAAACTCTTTTTCTTTATGCTTATTATTAAGAATAAAATTCACCGCCGATTTGTCTATTCGACCAAAAAGATCGCCACTATTTGAATTGCTGTAAACAAAATGAACAAACAATCGTCCAACATATTTCAATTGCAAGTCGTGAAGTTCTTGATGAAAAATGGTTTCTTCGGGTGATTTATTGCCATAAACCAATACAAAAGTACTGTTGGGTTCGTTTTCCAAAACCGATTTTAGGATTGACATTACTGGTGTAATTCCGCTTCCAGCAACGAAAGCTGCGTAATTTTTTTGCTTTTCGGCGTTAGGTTCAAAAGTGAATTTTCCTTCCGGTTGACCAACTTCAATAATATCACCAATTTTCAAATTATCATTGGCAAATTTTGAAAAATGTCCGTTTTGAACCGATTTAATCGCTATGCGAAGTTCACCGCTATTTGGAGAAGAACAAATCGAATATGCACGGCGAATTTCTTGTCCGTCAAGCGTTAATTTTAAATTAATGTATTGACCAGCAGTAAATTCGTAAGCCGATTGTAATTCGTTTGGAACTGTAAAAGCAACTGAAACCGCATTTGGCGTTTCACGTTTTACATCTTTAATATGAAGTTTATAGAAAGTTGACATCTAATTGTTTTTGGCAAAGGTAAGAATTGAAAAGAAAAGAAACTTTGAAAGTATGTAACAATTTTCTACTTTTAGAAACTAATCGACAACCAAAAACACTAACTTATGTTCAAACATTTTATCTGGCTCGAGTGGAAATCCTTTCTGCGTTCGGCATCATTCGGGACAAATCTTGCCATGAAAATCATCATGGGATTAGTTGCCGTGTATTTTCTAGCATGTTTTGCAATCATGGGAACGGCAGCTTTCTTTATCCTAAAGGAAGAAGGATTTGAACCTTTACAAACCGTGAATAAATTTATGATTTATTATTTTGCAGTAGATTTAATGATCCGTTATTTTCTGCAAAAAATGCCAGTAATGAACATTCGTCCATTGTTAACTTTACCAATCAAAAAAGGAACAATTGTACATTTTTCATTAGGAAAAACAGCGTTGTCGTTTTTTAATTGGACACATGCTTTGTTTTTCATTCCGTTTACGGTTGTTTTATTGATGAAAGGTTATGGTTATCAAGCCATTTTGTGGAATATTGCCATGTTTTCTTTGGTTTATTTCAATAATTTTATCAATATTCTAATCAACAATAAAGATGCCGTTTTTTATAGTGTTTTGGCAGTTTTTGCCGGATTGGGATTAACTCAATACTATAACATTTTTGACATCACAGCTTATACACAACCATTTTTTCAAGGAATGTATGATACCAATTATTTGTTTTTACTTCCAGTAATTATGTTGGTTGCGGCGTATTATTTCTCGTTCCAATATTTCAAAAGTAATCTTAACTTAGACGAAGGATTGGCTAAGAAAAACGATGTTGCCAAAACCGAAAATTATACTTGGCTAGAACAATTTGGAACATTAGGAACATTTTTGAAAAACGACATCCGATTATTACGAAGAAACAAACGCTCAAAAACAACGTTGATTATGAGTGTAATGTTTATTTTCTACGGATTATTATTTTTCACAGGTTCAATTGAAGCGTATGACAATCCAGCGATGAAAGTATTTGCAGCAATATTCGTTTCGGGCGGATTTTTATTCACATTTGGACAATTTATTCCAAGTTGGGATAGTGCTTATTATCAACTATTAATGAGCCAAAACATTCCTTACAAAGAATACATTAAATCAAAATGGTGGTTGATGGTTATTGGAACAGTAGCTTCTACACTTTTAGCATCATTTTACCTTTATTTTGGATTGCATACGTATTTAATAGTTGTTGTTGCGGCTATTTTCAACATCGGTGTAAATTCACATTTGGTAATGCTTGGCGGAGCTTTTGTAAAAACACCAATCGATTTAACTACGAGCAAACAAGCTTTTGGAGACAAACAAGCGTTTAACGTAAAAACAATGTTGATTGCTATTCCAAAAATGCTTTTACCAATGGCTTTATATGCCGCAGGATATTATCTTTTTTCACCAAATATCGGGTTGCTTTTTGTGGCATTAGCCGGAGTTATTGGGTTTATGTTTAGAAACTATATGTTTTCTAAAATCGAAAAAATCTACAAATCTGAAAAATACGCAACAATCGCTGCTTACAAACAAAAAAGCTAATTACTATTCACTAACGACTAATCACTAAAAAAATGATACAAGTACATAATCTTTCAAAAACATATAACAACGGAGTTAAAGTATTAAACGTTCAAAATCTAGAAATTCCAAAAGGACAAAGCTTTGGTTTAGTAGGAAATAATGGTGCTGGGAAAACCACATTTTTCAGTTTGTTATTAGATTTAATTCAGCCAAGCACAGGACATATTATCAACAACAATGTTCAAGTAAATTCCAGCGAAGCTTGGAAACCATTCACGGCAGCTTTCATCGATGAAAGTTTCTTGATAGGTTATTTAACAGCCGAAGAATATTTTTATTTCATTGGCGAATTACGCGGACAAAACAAAGCTGATGTTGACGCATTATTAGCAAAACACGAAGAATTTTTCAATGGCGAAATCCTGAAAAGCAAAAAATACCTTCGCGATTTATCCAAAGGAAACATGAAAAAAGTTGGAATTATTGCCACTTTAATTGGAAGTCCAGAAGTGGTAATTCTTGACGAACCATTTGCTAATCTTGATCCAACAACAGTAAATCGTTTGAAAAAAATAATCAAAGAATTAGCCGATGATGCCAATACAACGGTTTTGGTTTCGAGCCACGATTTGGTTCACACGGTTGAGGTTTGCAATAGAATTGTAGCATTAAACAAAGGCGAAGTTGTAAAAGATATTCAAACATCGCCAGAAACTTTAAAAGAATTAGAAGCATTTTTTGCGGTGTAAACCAAAAGATAAAAAGATTAGAATAGCTGTATTGTTGTAAAAAACATACAGCTATTTTTTTGCCATATCAAAAAGAAACGTATTTTTACCAGTTAGTTATACTAAATAGTACATTTTTACGTTATAAATCAAACGTTTCACATTGAAAACAAAGCAAACAAAATATATACTCTTACTTGGATTTCTCTTTTTTTTGATAGCTTGTTCTACTAAAAAGAATACTTTTCTATCCAGAAATTCTCATGCGCTTAGCACAAAATACAACATTTTATACAACGGCGGTTTAGCACTTGATAAAGGATTAGTTGATTTAAAAACACAATACCAAGATAATTTTTGGGAACAACTTCCTGTTGAAAGAATGCAAATTTCTGAAGAAAAAATTCTTCCAGGTGAAACCAAAAACGCTGATTTTGAAAGAGCTGAAACCAAAGCTATTAAAGCCATTCAAAAACACTCGATGAACATTCAAGGTTCTGAAAAAAATCCACAAATGGATGAAGCGCATTTGCTTTTGGGAAAATCAAGATACTACGAACAACGTTTTGTTCCAGCATTGGAAGCTTTTAATTATGTTTTGTACAAATATCCGAGCAGTGATAAGATTTATGAAGTAAAAATTTGGAGAGAAAAAACCAATATGCGTCTAGAAAACGATGCTTTAGCAGTAAATAATCTTCGAAAATTATTAAAAGAAATTAAATTTAAAGACCAGATTTTTGCTGATGCAAATGCAACTTTGGCGCAAGCATTTTTAAATCTTGAAGAAAAAGATAGCGCAGTTGCTAAATTGAAAATAGCTAAAGAATTCACAAAATCTAACGAAGAAGTTTCGAGATATCATTTTATTCTTGGTCAGTTATATGATGAAATGGGTTTGAAAGACAGCGCAAATGCTAGTTATCAAGCGGTTATTGATATGAATAGAAAAGCCGCAAGACAATATGTAATTCATGCTCATGAAAAACAAGCCAAGTATTTTGACTATGAAAAAGGTGATACAATTGCCTTTCTAAAAAAATATAACGACCTTCTCGAAGACAGAGAAAACAGACCATATCTTGATGTTTTAAATCATCAAATGGCATTGTTTTATGACAAGAAGAAAAATTTTGTACAAGCAAAAAAATACTATAATGTTTCTTTAAAAAAGAAATCTGCTGATGCTTATTTGATAGCTTCCAATTATAGAAATTTAGCTGATATCTACTTTAACAGTGCAAAATATGTAACTGCAGGAAAATATTTTGACAGTACATTGGTTAATTTAAAACCAAGAACTCGTGAGTTTCTAGCCATAAAAAAGAAACGCGAAAATCTTGAAGACGTAATTAAATATGAAGGAATTGCGCAACGAAATGATAGTATTCTTTCCATAGTAAATATGTCTGAAAACGACAGAACTGCTTTTTTTCAAAAACACATTGATAATCTTAAGTTAGAAGACGAAAAACTAAAAAAAGAACTTGAAAAGCAGGAAATTGTTAGAGAAAACGAAGAAAGAAACCAAAATGCTCCAACGGCAACAGACGGAAGTGATTCTCCAAAAAAATCTAGCATTTCTTTAAAAAATTCAGTAGAAAAAGGAAATCAAAAAGAAAGTAAATTTTATTTCTACAACACAGCAACACTTGAATATGGTAAAATTGAGTTTGCTAAAATTTGGGGTAGAAGAAGCTTGCAAGATAATTGGAGAACAGTTAGCACAGTTTCAAATTCTAAAGAAGATGACAAAACAGTCGCTGAAAAAGAAGATAACAAAACAACTAAATCAGCAACCGAAGAAGAACGATATGACACAAAGTTTTATACAAGTCAATTGCCAACTTCACAAACTGTAATTGATAGTTTAGGGAAAGAAAGAAACTTTGCTTACTATCAATTAGGAACTATTTATAAAGAAAAATTTAAAGAATATCAATTAGCGGCAAACAAACTGGAAAAACTCTTAACTAACAATCCAGAAGAAAGATTGGTGTTGCCATCAATGTATAATCTCTATAAGATTTATGAAATAATTGACAAAGAAAAAGCCGCAGCAATGAAAGCAAAAATCATTGCACAATATCCAGAATCTAGATATGCGCAAATTTTATTAAATCCTTCAATTGAAGTTGAAGCAGCAAGCGATTCGCCAAATGTAGTTTATGAAAATTTATATGACCAATACCAAAATGGCGAATTTAAAACCGTTTTAACACAAGTAAATTTAGCAATTGACCGATTTACAGGTGATGAAATAGTTCCAAAATTTGAATTATTGAAAGCTAATTTAATTGGAAAATTAACTGGATTAGAAGAATATAAAAAAGCACTCAATTTCGTTGCACTTAATTATCCAAATGTAGAAGAAGGAAAAAAAGCTGAAAATTTATTAGCCGTTAGTATTCCAAAATTAGAAGCGTTGCAATTAGGAAAATATCCTTCTACTAATTGGAAAATACTTTACAGTACAAAAGACTTTGAAGACAAAAACACAAAAACACTTCGAGAAAAAATTGCTAAATTTATCAAAGAAAGAACGTTAGATAAAATGTTTGTTTCATTGGATGTTTATACTATGACGGATAACTTTGTAGTTATTCATGGAATGAAATCAGAAGAATATGCAAAAGGAATTGCGTCTATTTTAAAAGAATTTAAAGAATATAAAGTTCAAGACACACCAATAATAATGTGTGCAGAAAATTATACAGTTGTACAAATTAAAAAAAATCTTCAAGATTATTTAGCTGGAAAACTTGTTGAAAACCCACAACAACCAAATTGGGATGGAACTATTGAAAAAACTGTAGTTCAACAAGAAGAAAAACCACAACCACAACAAGAAGATCAGACTAGAAAAAAATCTGATATAAAAAACTTGAAGAACGATTTGTTGCAAGAAAAACAAAAAGGCAGTAATAAAGAGAAGCAACAAAAAGAAGAAGAAAATTTTGGATTGCCACCAACACCAGGAATGCAAGGATCTGGAAAAAAAGGATAATTATGTTTGAAAAAAGTCCAAAATCATACACCGATTTATTGGGTAAAACCAATAGAATTGTAGAAGGAACAACTATTCAAGGAAATATTATTTCTCCTGCTGATTTTAGATTGGATGGACATTTGATAGGTAATTTTCAATCTAAAGGAAAAATCGTAATTGGTCCAGCCGGAAGTGTAAAAGGAGATGTGATTTGTAAAAATGCTGATATCGAAGGAATTTTTGAAGGTAAAATACAAGTGCAAGAAATACTAAACATCAAATCAAAAGCACATATCAAAGGCGAAGTAATTTGCGGAAAATTATCCGTTGAACCTGGAGCCGAATTTAGCGCAACTTGTGTTATGAAACCACAGGTAAAAAACCTTCCAAACGATGGACAATCAACAGAAGAAAAAACAGCGTAACAGATGGTTGCAACTTATTAATATTCCTATCCAAATGGGAATAATAATATTTCTGTTTGCTTCATTAGGAAATTGGCTTGATGAAAGATATCCAAATAAAAACGATTGGTACGTCAAAATTTTAGTATTAGTTGGTGTAGCCGTTGCCTTTTACAACATCAATCGCCAATTGAAAGAAATCAATAAAAATGAATAATTCGACATTCTTTAAAAAGGTTTATAAACATTATTTATATCTTTTTTGTCTTTCTCTTATTGGGTTTTTTATTAACTTTTTTTTAGCAAAAAAATACATTCCTCAAGCTGAATTAATCAGTTGGCAATATTCCATCTCAACATTATTTTTAATTTTCTTTGCATTGTCATTTTTGATTTTGAGTATTCTTTTAATAGTAAGAAAAATAAATTTAGACTATGTTGGCTATGCATTCCTGTTTCTTACTTCTTTAAAAATGGGAATTGCTTATTTTTTAGTAAGACCAATTTTGACCGCAACAATTGATAGAATTTCTTTTGAAAAAACAAATTTCTTTATCGTTTTTATTTGTTTTTTAGCAATAGAAACACTTTTAACCATCAGAATTTTAAACAATAAGCAATAAATCGCAGAAAAATTGACAATTCAATTAAAAAAACAAAACTTATACTTTTTCATATTAATTAATATTGTACTTTTGCACCAAATTTGAAAAAATAATTTTTAGATAAAATTAGATATGGTGATTTCAAAAAAACCACTCCATTTTATAGTTGCAGTTTCAATGGCTCTGATGCCACTTGTTAATTTTGCAAATCCTACAAACGATTCAACTGCTGTTGAAGCTCATAATAGTGTAAAAACTGAAGAAGCTTCTCATGGAGAAAAACATGCAGAACCAACAGATCAGAAAACGAAAATAAAGGATTTTATTAATCATCACCTTTTAGATTCTCATAGTTTCTACTTCAATGCAAATGAAGAAACAGGTGAACATTATGGTTTTCCATTACCAGTTATTCTTTGGGATAACGGATTTCAAATTTTCTCTTCGTCTAAATTCCATGGTGGAGAAGAAGTTGCTGAAAATAATGGAAATTATTATGTTCTTCACCACGAAAAAATCTATAAAACAGATTCTACTGGTAAATTAACAGAAGAACATGGTCATCCAACTAATGTTAGACCGTTAGATTTATCCATTACAAAAAGTGTAATTGGAATTATTGGAATTGCTTTATTAATGTTTTTCTTGTTTACTGGTTTAGCAAAATCGTATGCTAAAAATGGAGGAATTTCTTCTGGTTTAGGTAGAATTTTCGAACCTTTAGTTCTTTATATCAGAGATGAAATTGCTATTCCAAATATTGGAGAGAAAAATTATAAAAAATATATGAGTTATTTGTTGACGATATTTTTCTTTATATTTTTCCTTAATATATTAGGTTTAGCTCCGCTAGGATTTAACGTGACTGGAAATATTACTATCACTCTTTCGTTAGCGTTATTAACTTATTTAATTACAACATTTACGGCAAATAAAAATTATTGGTCACACATGTTGTGGATGCCTGGAGTTCCAGTTATTCTAAGACCAGTTTTAGCAGTAATTGAATTATTAGGAACGGTAATCAAACCATTTTCATTAATGATACGTTTGTATGCCAACATGATGGCTGGACACGTAGTATTAATGAGTATCATTGGTTTAATGTTTATTTTTAAAAGTTGGATTGGAAGTTCATTATCACTTGTACTTGCTTTTGGACTTTCGATTTTAGAAATTTTAGTAGCTTTTTTACAAGCTTATATTTTCACAATGCTTTCTTCTTTATATTTTGGTGCAGGAAACGAAGAACACCACCACGAAGAAGCTCATCATTAAATTGCTTTAAGTAATAAGCTATAGGCAATAAGTTTGAAAAGCATAAAGCCTACTGCATAACGCATAAAGCCAAAAACAAATGTTTAATTTTTAATATATATATTATGCAAATTCCAGAAATTGTTGGAGCAGGATTAATTGTAATCGGAGCAGGTTTAGGTATTGGTAAAATTGGTGGTTCAGCAATGGACGCAATTGCACGTCAGCCAGAAGCTTCAGGAAAAATCCAAACTGCTATGATTATCGCAGCAGCTCTTATTGAAGGTATTGGTTTCGCAGCTTTATTCGCGAAATAAAACAAACAAAACAATAGTTATAACGGTTGGTTGTAACTATTGTTTATTTATTAAAAAATTAATTTTAAGATAATATAGTATGGGAAAGTTAATAGATGATTTTTCATTTGGATTGTTCATTTGGCAAATAGTAATATTTGTTGGATTAATTCTATTATTAAAAAAATTCGCTTGGAAACCAATTCTTGATGCGGTAAACGAAAGAGAAGAAGGTATCAAGAACGCATTACTTTCGGCTGAAAATGCTAAAAAAGAAATGCAAAACCTTAAATCAGATAATGAAAAATTATTAGCTGATGCAAGAGCAGAAAGAGATACAATGATGAAAGAAGCTCGCGAAATCAAAGAAAAAATGATTAACGATGCTAAAACCGAAGCACAGACTGTTGGTCAAAAAATGATTGAACAAGCAAAAGCTTCTATCGAAAGCGAGAAAAATGCAGCTTTGGCTGAATTAAAATCTCAAGTTTCGACTTTGTCATTAGACATCGCTGAAAAATTATTAAAAGACGAATTATCTAACAAAGAAGCTCAAACCAAATTGGTTGAGAAAATGTTAGGTGATGTAAAATTAAATTAATCGTTATGTCAAGAGCTGCGATTAGATATGCAAAAGCAATTTTAGAAACGGCTGTTTCTTCTGGAAATACCGCTCAGGTTAATGATGACATGAAGTCAATCGTTGCCTCGGTTTCTGGTAGTGCAGAATTAAGCGAATTTTTGTCAAGCCCAATCATTTCTTCTGAAGTGAAAATGAGCGCTTTATCAGAAGTATTTGCTACTGTTCAGTCAGAAACAAAATCACTTTTCAGATTGCTACAAGAAAATAAAAGATTTGAAATTTTAGAACCAATCGCTTCTCAATTCAATCAGTTATATGATGAAATGAATGGTGTTGAGGTTGCAAAAGTTACTACAGCTTTCCCAATCACTGCTGATTTAGAAAGTAAAGTTTTAGCTAAAATTGCTGAGATTTCAAACAAGAAAATAACTATCGAAAACATTGTTGATCCATCAATTATTGGAGGATTTGTGTTGAGAATAGGCGACAAACAATACAACGCTTCTGTTTCAAACAGATTGCAAGAATTAAAAAGAGAATTTAGTAATTAGTTACCATTAAAGATATATCAAAATGGCGGAAATTAAAGCTGCTGAAATTTCAGCAATATTAAAAAAACAATTAGAAGGATTTCAATCTGGAGCAACTTTGGAAGAAGTTGGATCAGTACTTCAAGTAGGTGATGGTATTGCTCGTGTTTACGGGTTATCAAATGCTCAATATGGTGAGTTAGTTCAATTCGAAAACGGATTGGAAGCTATCGTTTTGAACTTAGAAGAAGACAACGTTGGGGTTGTACTTTTAGGACCATCAACAGGAATTAGAGAAGGTTCAATAGTAAAAAGAACGCAACGTATTGCCTCTTTAAAAGTTGGTGAGCAAATCGTAGGTCGTGTTGTAAACACACTTGGTGAGCCAATCGACGGTAAAGGTCCAATCGGAGGTGATTTATACGAAATGCCGTTAGAAAGAAAAGCTCCTGGAGTTATCTTCCGTCAACCAGTAACTGAACCATTACAAACAGG
>DAOLYL010000057.1:0-12861 GCA_035425765.1 Flavobacterium sp.
TTACACCTTTTGGTTTTCCTGTCGTTCCCGATGTGTAAATAATCGTGGCTAATTCTTCTGGTTTTACATTGTTTTTTCGGTCTTCAACAACATCTTGATTGCTTTTGTCTGCACCAAGTTCCAATAATTCTTTCCAGTTTTTACAACCGCCAATTTCATTGAAACAATAAACTTCCTGTAGCAATGGAATGTTATGTTTTACTGCCATTAATTTTTCATAAACCACATCATCTGAAACAAAACAATATTTGGATTCTGAATGGTTCAAGATGTATTCATAATCTTCGGCAGCAATGGTTGGATAAATTGGAACCGTTTGAGCACCAACTTGAAGCGAACCAATATCCATAATATTCCATTCCGTTCTATTGGTTGAAGAAATGATGGCTATTTTATCATTTTTTTGAATACCTAATCGAATCAGAGCTCTGGAAATAACATTGGATTTGTTGATATATTCTTGAGTAGAAGTTGAAATCCATTGTCCATCATATTTAGTAACAAGACAATTAGGCAGATTATTTTTCTCTAACTGATAGTATGGAAAGTCAAAAAGACGTGTGATTTTTGTCATTGTGGTTAATAATTTGATGCAAATTAAGGAATATTGTAATGAAACACAATAAAAATTTAAAATTTGCTAAATGTAGTAGTGAAATATGTAGTTTTGCAAAAAATATTTTCTATCTACAATGCATAAATTTCCCCGTTTACAAGAATATAAAGCGTTATTCTATAGGATATTATTAGCTTATGTATTCTATTTTTTAGCGAGAGTTTTATTTTTTGTTTACAACAGTTCGCTAATACAAATTGATGGTGTTTTTGACTTTTTTAGACTGAGTTATCACGGATTAGCATTTGATACCACTTCGATACTTTACATCAACGGATTATTTATCCTTTTTTCAATTTTACCTTTGGTTATTAATGCCAAAAAAGGATACCAAACCTTTTTGTTCTATTTGTATTTTGTGACCAATTTATTAATGTATGCGTTCAATTTTGTTGATTTTATTTATTACCGATTTATTTTTGGCAGAAGCACGAAAGCATCACTAGAATCACTAGAAAATGAAAGCAATAAAGCGGCATTATTTTTTAACTTTTTGATTAATTATTGGCATGTGTTTTTACTGTTTTTTGTAACGGCATTTATTTGGATAAAATTGTATAAAAAGGTCAAAATTACTTCAACTGAAAAACCGTCCATAAAGTATTTCGCAGCGTCAATTGCCTGTTTCTTTTTAATTGTTGCTTTGTGTGTTGGCGGAATTCGTGGTGATTTTAAGAAAAGTACGCGACCAATTAATCTTTTGGATGCCAGTCGTTATGTGACTAATCCGTCGCAAGCTGATTTGGTTTTAAACACGCCTTTTGCTATTATTAGAACTTGGACTGCAAATGCTTTTAAAAAAGAAAATTACCTTAGTAAAGAACAAGTTGATAAATTAATTGTTCCGATAAAGCAGTACAAAAACAATCCAGAAACGAAACCGAATATCGTAATTTTTAATTATTTGTGGTTTTACATTTGCACCAGTAAAATCGGGTGTTGTGTCAAAGTGTGAAACAAAACCAATCGTTGGAACATCATGTTCAACATTGGAAGGTAAAGTTGCCATAACGTATGAATGGTCGTCAATAGTTACATCTTCCATGCCAATTGCTTTTAATTCTTCAACTAATTTTTTAGCTAAAACCCATTGTTTTTCCGTGCTTGGTGTGGTTTCAGAATTTGGATCAGATTCCGAATCAATAGTTACATAACTTATGAATCTGTCTATAATATTTTGCATGATTTTTAAATTTTAATAGTTTTATTATCTTTTTAAAGCGAAATGACCTTTGGCACTTCTTCCATCTTCAAAAAATATGGAATACCAATAATCGTCTGCTGGCATTGGTTGTCCGTTGTAAGTTCCATCCCAACCTGAACCGATTGTTCCAATTTGTTTCAGCAATTTTCCATATCTATCAAAAATATAAATTGTTGAACGATAATTGAAATCTTGGCTAACTCCTTTTACGTTCCAAGTATCATTATAGCCATCATTATTTGGAGTAAAATATTGAGGAATTCCCAAAACTGAAATCGGTAATGGACCAAGAATTCCACATCCATTTACATCTTTAATATAAACATTGTGTAAACCCATCGGAACATTTGAAAAGAAATTACTATCACGATATGGACCAGTAATATCATCTAAAGCATATTCATAATCTCCTGAACCAGTAACGTTTATCAAAACAGTGTTTGGCTCTGATGATAAGTCTTTAATTATGATTTCTAGGAGTGAAGCTATTTCAGAACCTACAACTTCGATGTTTCTTGTTTTTGGACAATTAAAAACGTTAGTTACTTCAACGTTATAATTTCCTTCTGATGAAACAGTTAGTGTTGGATTATTTTCGCCAGGAAGTGGATTTCCTTCAAGAAACCATTGGAACTCATAGTCAGAAGTTGGTGTTCCATCAAGAATTCCTGCATCGAGTGTAGTCTGTGTTTCTGGAAGACAAATTAAAACTTGTTCTTGTAAATCTATTTTTGGAGTTGGATTAACTATGAATGGTAAAATTACTTCGGCAGTACAATCTTTATTAATAGGATTTTCTACCACAACTCGAACATTTTGTGTTCCTGTTCTAAAAGGATTTGGAAGTTCGTTTGGAATTGAGTTAGGTATTAAAATATTATTTTCATCATAATAATAAACGTTCATTCCTGTTTGAGTACCAATAATTGTATTTAAAAATCCAGTTGTATCAAAATCAAAAATTCCATCTTGCTCTAACGGATTATCTTCATCATCACATGCTGTTGTTAAATTTGAATTTAGAGCAAATGCTTCGGGTAAATCGTCAACAATAAATTGAATTTGTACTTCATCAAAACATGCTCCTGTGGTAGTTTGCGTAGCATTATTGGAAACTCTAACTGTGATTATTTCTGAAGTAGTAATGAACAACGGATTTGGAAGCGTATTTGTTTGTGTTCCGTTTGCTCTTATATAACGAACGTTTACTCCAGTTTGACCATTTAGAATTGTGTTCTCAACAACAGTCGTGTCAAAACCATAAATTCCATCTTGATCATCATCACAATGACGAATTATATTAAGAGTATTAACATTATTCGCAAAAGGAAGCGTTTCAACCACTACATCAAAAGTTTTAAATCCAAAGCAGGAATTATCAATTGTACTATCAACACGAACCCAAATTTTTTGTGTATTTGGATAGCCAATATTTCTATAGTTTGTAATGTTGGTTATTTCCAATGAATTTCCGTCGATATCAGTTTCTGCAAGAAAATCAGTTTCGTTTTTGTAGAATTTTATGGTAACATTCGCAGGAAGAATAGCTGCTAAACTCGATTGAATACTACTGAAATTAAATGGTCCAGAAATTCCATCTCTATCATCATTGGTTGAATCAAGAAAATCGTCACATAAATATTGATTTGGAATTACAAAATTTGGTGGAATTTGACTTACGGCAACTATTAAATTAATTCGCGCAACTCTATAACAACCATTTGTATTTTCAACTCGTGCAAAAACAGTTGATGTTGATGCAGTATGTGCAATTGGATTTGTAATTTCGAAAGTTGCATCTTCATTTTCTGCTGCTAATAAATTAGTATAATAAGTAAATATTTCGTTTATATAATTAGCCGAAATAAAATCATTTTTTTGCGTTAAATTGAAAGTAGAAATTCCATCAATATCATCATCACATTGTCTTAATGTTATTGGTGTTGTTATGACCGGAAGTGCATAAGTAGTTAATGTTGCTGCTGTTGAAAATAGTCCACAAGAATTTCCATTTCGGTTAATGAAAACACGATATTGATTTCCTGCCATCGTTGGAGAAACATTTGAAACCGTTAATTCAATTGTTGTTACTCCAGAATAAGTCGCATTATTGGTTAAATTAATCCATGTTACTTCGTTATCGGTTGATAATTGCCATTGATAACTATCAACAACAGTTGAAGCTATTGTGAATTTTGCAGTTTGTAATTCACAGGTTGTAAAATCTTCTGGCTGAGTTGTTATTGAAATTGGAGCTGCAATTGTATAATTTCCATTTGGATTGATATAACCTGTTCCACTAGTTACAACACCATTGATATCAACAGTTGGTGGAGTAATAGCTCCAAGTAAACCATCTTGATTGTTGTCTAAATATCCAGATTCAATTACATCATTACATAAATCATCGTCACTATCTAAATCAATAGCGTTATATAAACCATCAGAGTTAGTATCAGCTATTGTGTAATTTAAGATTCCGCTATTTGTTGTTGTTTCTAAAGAATTGGATAATCCATTTGTTCCAAAATTATTTCCGTCAATTCGACCATCATTGTTGTTGTCAATCGCATTACTTCCAGATTCGTCTAAGTCAAATATTCCATCGTTGTCAGAATCTAAATCTAAATAATCAAAAACAGTATCATTATCAGAATCGGCTGGAGTTATTCCATTTCCAAAAGCATCATCAATTCCATCTTTATTAGCATCGACATTTGATAATGCAACAAAATTTGCTCCTTGACTTTCGATTACATCTGGAATTCCATCATTATCACTGTCATAATCATTACTGTCTGGAATTCCGTCGTTGTCAGCGTCTTTAGGAAGACAAGTGGCAATGAGTTTCAATGCAACTTTACTTGGATTTGTGTCAACTATGTTTTTATTTGTAATTTTAATAGAAGAAATCAAATTTCCTTTTATTGAAAAATTTCCAGTTCCAATGGCTAAATCAGTATTTCCATTTAATCGAAAGCGAATATCAAAAGAAGAGTATTCGGTAATTCCACTTTCAAAAATTCCGTCATAATTAGTGTCAATTGAAAGTAAATCATCAGGATTTGAAATAGTTAGTGTTTTGTTAACCGGACAAACTACATTGATTTCTGTTGAAGCAGAAAACAAATTTCCAGGTGCAATAACTGTTGCATATTCTAGCGAAACACTCATTGGTTGTAAATAGTTTTGGGTATAACTTACCGAATTTCCTTTTCCAGTAACTGCTTCTGTGACAAAATTTCCATCAGCATCGCCAACAATTGGAGTCGTGCTCGGAGTTCCAGTTCCTGTAAAAGTAACTGAACCAGTAAATGAATTTGTGTAGTTTCCAACGGAAATTGAGCCAGAATTCGGATTGGTTAAATCGATATTTTTATTGCCATAGGATTCGGTGCAATTTGTTAATCCATCATTGTCATTGTCAGAGTCAATATTGTCGATTACACCATCATTATCACTATCGGTTGAACATGTGCTAACTGGAATTTCAGCTGATTCTTTTGGTAAAGTACAACTGCTTATAGTAGCCGAAACTTTGTAATATCCTGGTTGCGTTGGAACATAGAAACTGTCATTATTTGTTCCAGGAATTAGCGAACCGTTAAAATACCATTCAAAAACATCGAATGGACTTAATGTGTTGACTGACAGTCTAGTATTAGGAATACAACTGGCTTGAGTTAAATCAAGTTTATTAAATGAAATTTCAGGTTCAAAAGTAAATCCAGAATAAAAACCACCAAAAGTTGCTGCTTGTTCAGATCCATAAGCTGCAAGATATATTTCACCAGTAGAAAATACGGATATATTTCCAGATAAACCAGTAATCACATAGGTTTCATAATTAGGATTTCCAGTTACAGGATTTGGTCCAGAAATTGGCGCAGGTAAATTTGCTACGGTATAATTATTTCCGTCAATAGTAAAATTTAATGTTGCACCAGTTTGCGTTACAATAGTTACTCGACCATTAAATTGACGAGAACCAACAAAATCTATTTGAGGAATATTATCAATAACTCGTGGTGTTTGACAGCTTAATGGTGGAACAAAAAATAGCTCCTGATTTCGCTGATCAAAAGCACTTCCATCACCAACACTTTGATAAGCAAAAAGGATTTTATTTGAAAAAACATATAAATTCCCTGAAGCATCAAAACTATCACCGTTTAGGGTTACATATTCTCCAGCATTTATTGTAAAAGTTGGTGCAGCATTTCCTTGTAAAGAAATTTCTGTTCCATCTTCGTCAGCAATTAGGATTACTTTTTCTACAGAATCAACTCCTGTACTTTTTATAAAAATATATTCATTTGTTCCAAGAGCATTTGTAACAATTCTTTCTGCAGGAACAATTTGATCAAAACCTAAATCTAAGTTTCCAACGGCGTTGCTTCCACCAAAAGAACCACAATTTAGAGCAATAGGTTTATCGGAAGTGACTAAAGCACCAATTAATCCATCTCTGTTAGCGTCATTTGGACCTTGAACAGCAAGGACATAACTTTCACCACTATTTAAAGTTACACTAAAAGGATTGTCGCCAGTTGTTCCATTTACAAGAGTTACTCCTGATTTGAAATTACCGAAATTTACAACAGTATTGTTTTCGGATGCTAAAACCGATATAAAAGTAGTGTGAATGTCAACATAATTCTGAACATTTAAATTGGTTAAAGCACCAATTCTAAAGCGCAAACCTAATGAAGCTTTACCTTTTGAAACTAATTGTCCAGCTTGATTTCCCGTTATATCAATAACTCTAGCGGAAACATAAACCAAATCATCAGCTTCAATAATATATCCTTTATTGTTGAAAATTGCAGAAGAAATATTTGCATCAACATGAAGTTGAGTATTACCTCCAAATCCTACATCGTATATGAATGGCTGCGTTTTTGAAACCGTTCCAGTTATAATATTTCCTCCAAGTTCAATTATTTTAAAGTTAACAGGAATTGTATTTGGTGTAGAAATATATAAAAATTGTTCTCCAGGAGAAACACTTGAAGCACCAGATAAAGGCGGAATGTAGTGCGTTTTACTAAACTGGGAAAAACAGTTCGTATAGATTATTAGTAATATAAATAATAATAAGGCATTCTTTTTCATTCGCTAAAATTAACAAATAAAAAGAAAACATAAAAGAGAAGTTAACCCTATTATGTTTTCTTTAAGATTTGATTGACGATTGAATTTATAAATCTCGCTTTTTGATTATTACATAGGAAGAATAAATGAAGATTGCTGTCCAAACTAAGACGATTAAAATTGATGAAAAGTGAATGTCATAATCTTTTGTACTGTTTTCTCCAACAGCTTCTTGGATGCTTCTTATTGCATTTAATCTTGTAACTGGTTCTACTATTAAATTACTCATAGATTCCAGTGGAATAAAAGCATAAACATCATCAACAATTGAACTTCGATTAAAGATTTCAAATTTAAAAATACCATATGATATTTTTTCTATTAAGAACCAAATGAATAAAAAACCAAGTGCAAATGCTGAGCGTTTTATTAATACACCGAGAAATAAACAGAACGAGAAAAACCCTAGAAGTTTTACAAAATAAGCCAACAGATATTCTAAATCTGAGAAAATAATTCCAATTTCAGTATAAGATGAAAAACTCAATCCTAGAAGTAACGACATTATAAAAATAAACAATGTTGAAACACTCGCAAATAAAATCACGGTTAGGAATTTTGAAAGAATAAATTCTTTTTTACTCATTCCATCGATTAAGTTTTGTTTCAGTGTTCCATAACTGTATTCGTTTGCCATCATGGAAACTATTACAATTGCTAAGAAAAATTTTAATCCAGAAGCAATCCATGTGTTAAAATGCCAAATAAACGGAAAATTGAAAATTCCCATTTCTGCAAAGTGCAATTTGAAATTCCCAATATCAAATTTGATAGAAGCAATTAATGCAATAAAAGATAGAATGACAAAATACCCAATTGTCAATACTTTACTTGCTCTATTTTTCCAAATTTTTTGTAATTCTATGGCTAATAATCTTTTCATGATTTTGGCTATTATTGGTTAGTTAATTCAAGGAATTGTTCTTCTAAGCTCAGTTTTCTTTTCACTAAATGGTTAAGGATAATCCCTTTGTCAAATAGGTATTTATTCAGTTCCATAGCATCAATTTGAGTTTTGAAATAAACAATAATTTTACCTTCGTTTTCTTTTGCGGTTTCTAGTTCAGGATGATTTTTTAAAACCTCAATAAGTTTTTGGGAATCGTTTGATTGTAGTTCAAAATAACCACTTTTGTTACTCATTTCATCCACTTTTCCGTTGTATAAAATTTCGCCAAAGCGCAAAACTAATACATGACTACATACTTTTTCTACTTCGTCCAAAAGATGTGAAGCCAATAAAATAGTTGTTCCTTGCGAAGCGATTAGCCGAATGATATCACGAATTTGATGAATTCCTTGTGGATCTAAACCGTTAGTTGGTTCATCTAAAATTAAAATTTCTGGATCATTTAATAGAGCAGAAGCAATGGCTAAACGCTGTTTCATTCCGAGTGAAAAAGTCTTGAATTTGCTGTCTCTTCGTTCATAAAGTCCAACTATGTCTAGTTTTTCTTTTACTTTTGAATAATTAATTCCTTTAATTTTGCAAACCAATTCTAGGTTTTCTTGTGCAGTCATGTAAGGATAAAAATTTGGACGTTCAATGATTGCACCAACTTTTTTCAATGCTTCATGAGTTGCCATTGTTCCACCAAACCAGTTGTATTCTCCCGAAGTTTTGTTTACAACATTCAATACGATTCCTAAAGTTGTGGATTTTCCCGAACCATTTGGACCTAAAATCCCATAAACATTTCCTTTATAGATTTCGAGTGACACATTGTTTACAGCATGAACTTTGCCATAGCGTTTGTGCAAGTTTTTGATAGTAAGAATAGGTGATTCCAAGAGTTAGTTTTTAAGGTTTAATGTATGACGATTATAACCTTAATTTGTTACTATTCTTTTTTGGAGAAATAAAAATGATGTATAAATTCTTTCTTTAAACGGAGATAAAACAAGGTTTCATTGATGTCTTTCAGTTCAGAAGTAAGCATAATTTTTTTCCCAATTTGGTCATTTGTGACTTGCTTTTTGCAAACAGGACATTCATATTCACTGAAATGTGAATTTACTTTTTTAGTAACTACAAATCGATGTCCGAAGAGTGAACATAAATTATATTTTCCAATAATTTTTTCTGTTAATAGGTTAGCTTTCATAACAATACAGTTTATCATTACTGAAATAAATGTATTTAAATTTAGACAAAAAGCATCAAAAAATCGATAAAATACACATTATCGCATTTTTATTATTTATAAATCTTACAAAATATTGATTTTCAAATAACTAAATTATCGATAAGGAACAATCGTTGGTTGGCTAATTTCGTAATTTGGCAATGCTAATTCGTCGTTATTCAAGCTGTTAGTTTTGAAAACATTTGTTCCGTTATAAGGAATGTTAGGAAAAAAAGATAAGGAAATTTGAAAGCTATTAAAAACCAAATAATCGTTATTGATTAAAACGCCAATACTCAATTTAGAATATACTTTTGGATTTAAAAAAGTATCTGTTTTATCGCCAAGAAAACCAAACGACATATTATAAAAAGGACTAAAACGGAATCCACGCCAAGTTCCAGGCGTATAAGTTTGGGTTTGAAGAATTAAAGTTAGTTTTCGAGTTCCGTTAATCAAAGGATTTGCAAAACCACTAATTTCGTTTTCGCCACCAAGCGTAACTTTATCGTCTATAATTGGAACTCGATGACTTCCTAAAACTAATGTTGGATTGACAAATTGACGAATTTTCCAACTACCAATGGAGCATAAATCAGTAAAATAAATCCCTTGAATTTTAAAAACTGTTTCTTCTGATTTTTTACCTTCAAAAAAACTTCCCCATTCGATATTTGTTCCTAAATAGCCAATTTTGAAATAATCACCATAAGCAAATCGACCGCCAAAATAACTTCTTGTCTTTTGATTTTTATTTTGAAAACCACCAGTAATCGAGTAAACTTGACCATAAGGAACATCTTCAATAATTCCAAAATTGAAAAGATACTTATCTTCGGCAAATTTTCTAACATTTAAACCAATGCTTGTCAAATATAATTCTTCATCCGAAAAATAACGATTTGGATCTAATGATAGTGTTGGTGTTTTTATATAATTTACTTTTTTATAGCCCAAAGTTGTAACTAAATTTGTAGCACGATCATCTTCATTTTTTCCATCAAAAATTTTAAAAGAATGTCCAAACCAATAATCGCGGGTTTCGTTTTTGAAAGCTATTTTTTCAAATTCATTGATGGAGTTTGGCAAAGAATCATTAAAAGTTCTATTTTCAAAAAAAATACCTCCAGCAAATCGTGTTAATGGAGAAACAAAAAGTCTTTCCATTCGAGCACTTTTTCGAGTGTCATTCTCTAACGAATTTGAATAAAGAAAAGTCGTGTTTATGAAGCTATTTCTAATATTGTTGATACTATATCGCGCACTATAAGCATTTGCTCCATCAGCAAAGCGAGTAGTAACATCATTTGAAAGTTCGTGTCCAAGTCCAAAAAAGTTTCTTTCGGTTAGTTCAGTATTTGCTTTTGAACCAGAAATTGAACCTGTTGGAATCAAACTCCACGAATCTAAAACTCTAATTGACACATCAACAGAATCTTTATTGTCTGGAATTGCAACTGGTTTTATTACAACACTTCGAGTAAATCGTTGACGACGAATTAAACGTTCGGATTCTTTTGCGATTAAAGAATCTAAGGGTTCATTTTTCTTGAAAAGTAGGTAGTTTTTGATTGTCCAGTTTTTACTTTTCATGTGAAGATTGTTTCCAAATCTTTCAAAACCTTTGTTTGGTTTTTCCTGTTCGTTTTCTGCTGAAAATCCAAATGGATCAAGTGTTTCAATGGTAATGTTCCTAATGATTTTACCTTCGTGTTTATCAAAAGCTTTTTTGATGAACATTTTTTTTCGAGTTGCTTTTTTTGTAACTTTTTTTTGTCGCGTAGATTTAAAAAGTAATTTGTGAATGAACTTCCCGAACTTACTTTTTTTAGAAAAACTCCCAAGATCTTTGAAAACCTTTGTAGTGTCTTTTGTTTTGTTTTCGATATTATTTTGAGCAAGAACAGTTGAACTTGCAAAGCAAAAAAACACAATTAATATAAAAACGTTAAACTTCATCACAACTATTTGGGTTAGAGCAAATATATGAAACAAGTTGTTTTATCGCTATTTTTTACTTTTTAATAATTCAATTAGTTTTTGATTAAAAATAGTAACTCCTTCTTGATTTAAATGATCATTATCATAATAATGTAATGAGTCATTCAGAAAAGGGTTTTCATTAAAATTTATATACTCACCATGAGTTTTCATTATGCTATCAAATTCTTTTCTGTTGGTATAACTTTTGTATTTTGATTTTGGAATTGGTGCATAAACTAATTTAACTTCAATTTTTTCGGATTTTAAATAAGTGATAATTTCCTCAAAATGTAAAAGTTGATTTTCTTTGAAAACCCATTCGGATTGATTATAAGTTTTAATTTTTGTGATTTTCATGTCACGTTCTACAAAACCACCAGGAATATAATTGTCATATTTTTTTCTTCTCTTTTCTTTATAATTTGCGTTTAAATCAATAAAATCGATGTAAGTTCCGTATAAAAAGGTATTATAAATTTTAATATTGTTTAATTCTAATGCCATTTTTGCTGAACCTAAGTCATTATAATCATTGGATATTATATCCAAACCAGATTCAACACCATCAATGGTAAATGTGGCAGGATATACTTCATAGATAATTAGTTTTGGTTTTAGCTTTTCCAAATATCTTTTCAAAAGAATTTTTGTCTGCATTGGTGTTTGTGCGCTTGAACCAAGATTGAAAGTTTCATATCCGTTTTTCTCAAAAATTCGAGTATCAAAACCACGATAAGCATGTGATGAACCTAGAAATAAGATGTCTATGTTTTTTTTAGTTTTTACTTCTTTTAATCTTGAAAAAGTATGTCCATAAGCAGCAACACAATAATAAAGATTGGGTTTGAACCTTGCTGAAAGTGTTCTTCCCCAAACGAATAAAATCCCACAATACATTATAAATGCACAGAGTATGAATTTCGCAAATGTGGTGATAAACTGCTTCATTAGAATTGAAAATAAATAAATGGTGTTTCTTCATTTGAAATAAACATTCCTATCAAAAATAGAATAAACGAGTAAAAAAACCATCTAAAAAACCTATTCCATTTCAAACCGATTTTTTCTAACGCATGTTTGTTTTCTCTGCCTAACCATTCAACAATTATGAAAAATAAAATTACTTGAATTAAGGTCAGTGCGACTCCCATTTTTTCAAATTTTGGAATAGTAAATAGGGAAGAAGAGAATATTTCACCAATATAATTTAACGCATGATTCATGTTTTTGGCTCTAAAAAATATCCATGCTAAAGTCACTAAAGCAAATGTGGTTGTCATTTGAAAAAGTTCTTTCAGACTCGGAAAAACTTTTCCTTTGGCAACTATATCAATATTAGTTCTGTTTTTTTGAGTTAGTAGTAAAGGAAGAAAATAAACGGCATTTAAAATTCCCCAAAAGATAAATGTCCAATTGGCGCCATGCCAAAAACCACTCACTCCAAAAATAATGAATGTATTTCGAACTTTTATCCATGTATTTCCTTGACTTCCTCCAAGCGGATAATAGAGATAATCTCTAAACCATGAAGAAAGCGAAATGTGCCATCGTCTCCAAAATTCAGCAATATCTCTCGAAAAATAGGGGAAAGCAAAATTGCGTAATAAATCAATTCCAAAAAGTTTTGAAACACCAATAGCAATATCGGAATAACCAGAGAAATCGCCATAAATTTGTAGAGAAAAGAATAATGCTCCAGCAACTAAAGTACTTCCAGAATAGTCTTCAGAATTGTTGAAAATCATATCGGCAAAACGAGCGCAATTGTCTGCAATAAC
>DAOLYL010000058.1:0-2975 GCA_035425765.1 Flavobacterium sp.
AATATTTTGAATTATATTTTTAATAATTAAGCGTATGACTTCAAGAACAATTGCATTAGGAATAGTAAAAGCCGTTGGAATATTACTAGCTTTTACACTTGTGATATTGTTTATTTATAAAATTCAAACGGTGATTTTATATCTTATCGTTTCGCTGGTTTTTGCGCTAATTGCTAATCCAATTGTAGAATTTTTGAGAAACAAACTTAAGTTTTCAAACACAGTAGCCGTAACAACTACAATACTTTTATTTGTCCTTTTACTTTTAGGGATAATATCAATGTTTGTGCCGCTGATTTTATCGCAAAGCGAAAACTTATCACTATTAAATACGACATCTATTGAAAAAAACTTCACAGAATTAACTAATCAAATCAATCAATATCTTGCTGGTCATAACATTGATGGAAAAAAATTCTTAAACCCAGAAAAAATTGCATCAAAAATAAACTTTGCGCTTTTTACTGATTTTTTCAATTCCATACTTTCAACGATAAGCAACGTAGGAATGGGATTAGCATCAGTCTTTTTTATCACTTTTTTTCTTCTAAAAGACAAAGTAATGTTCTTGGTTTCGTCCAAAAAAATATTACCTGACAATCATGAAGAACAAATTTTAAACTCTATTACTAAAATCAATGAATTACTTTCTAGATACTTCATTGGATTGTTGCTACAACTATTTATTATCTTTCTTTTATACTTAATTGTATTACTAATTTTTGGAGTAAACAATGCTTTAATAATTGCGTTTTTATGCGCCATTTTAAATATCATACCTTACATCGGACCATTAATCAGTTCTGTGATTGCGGCTGTTTTAACGATGTTAAGTCATCTAGGTGGCGATTTTCAATCGGAAACTTTACCATCAACCATTTATGTTTTAATTGGATTTTTTGTAGTTCAAATGATTGATAATAATGTTTCGCAACCCATAATTTTTTCAAAAAGCGTTAATTCGCATCCGTTGGAAATATTTTTAGCAATCTTAATTGGCGGATTTCTTTTTGGAATTACCGGAATGATAATCGCAGTTCCATTAATGACGATTATCAAAGTAGTTTTGAAAGAGTTCTTTCCAGACAATAGCTTTGTCAAAATCTTTACCAAAAATATCTAAGTTTGAACGCTGCTTTTTTAGAAATAGAAATTCAACAATTTATTGATGATAATATAAATGCTGATGTATCAAAATTGGCGTTACAAAAAAATCCGTTTCCTAAAGTGGAATGGAATCTTATTTTGCAACAATTAGCAGCCAAACAAAAAGCTAAAACCAAACTTCCAACTTGGTTTGAAACCCAAAATATTTTGTATCCAAGTAAAATTTCAGTAGAACAAACTTCTTCCGAAAAAACTGCAGAATATAAAGCTTCTTTAATTTCTGGAGACAATTTAATCGATTTAACGGGAGGTTTTGGCGTAGATGATTTCTATTTTTCAAAAACAGTTGAAAACGTAGTTCATTGTGAAATTAACTCTGAATTATCCGAAATCGTAAAACATAATTTTCAACAGTTGAATGTAAAAAACGTTGACTGTTTTGCTGATGATAGTTTTGAAGTTTTACAGAAATTAAATCAAAAATTTGACTGGATTTACATTGATCCATCACGAAGAAATGATGCCAAAGGCAAAGTGTTCATGCTAAAAGATTGTTTGCCAAATGTTCCTGAATTGCTTGATTTTTACTTTAGTTTTTCGGATAACATCATGATAAAAACAGCTCCAATTCTGGACATTTCCGCTGGAATTTTGGAACTAAAAAACATTGCCGAAATTCATATTGTTGCCTTAGAAAACGAGGTAAAAGAATTGCTTTTTATTTTGAATAAAAACCACGAATCAATAATTGAAATAAAAGCCACTAACCTACTAAAAAACAAACAAGAAACATTTCAATTTCAATTGAATTCAGAAGCTAAAAAAACTAATTACGTTGCTCCAAAAAAATATCTTTTTGAACCCAATGCTGCCATTATGAAATCTGGTGGTTTTGATGAAATTACTAATCAATTTGAAGTCGAAAAACTGCACCAACATTCACACCTTTATACTTCTGATGAACTACTAGATTTTCCCGGTAGGATTTTTGAAATTAAAAAAACATTGGAATATAACAAAGCGAATATGAAAACGTTTTTAGAAAATAAAAAAGCCAATATTACTACAAGAAATTTTCCAGAAACAGTAGAAAACATACGTAAAAAATGGAAAATAAAAGATGGCGGAAATCTGTATTCTTTTTTTACAACTGATGCAAATAACTCTAAAATAGTTTTACTTTGCGAAAAATTAAAATAGACCATGAAAAAGATTTTTTTAGCACTTTTTATATTTACTAGTTTTGCTCTTTTTGCCCAAAAACCATGCGAGATAGAAAGTTCTTTTACCGATAGTTTAGGAACATACAAATCCTTAAAACAAAAATTAGTTTTCGAAAGAAACTTTGCTGGAAATTCTACCCGTATTTTCTTTTCATTAGCAACAAACAATGGTGTTTTATCGCTAGATACAGAAATTTTACAGCGAAGTAATGAATTTATAAAAGCCAATTGTTTAGAGCCAAAATCTAAAATTTACTTGCAACTAGCAAATGGGAAAATAGTAACATTACTACTTTCAAGCAACGAAACTTGTGGCACATTGATTAGAAGTGATGATGGTGCAAACAACCGAATTACATCGGCTTCTTTCCTATTTACCAAAGAAAATTTTGAGGATTTAAAAACTAATAAAGTAACATTTATGCGTATTCAATTCTCTGGAGAAACAATTGATTTTCCGTTCAAAACTTCGTTTGTATCTGAAATGGATAACAAAACCTACGAACCTGAAAACTACTTTATTAGTGATTTAAAGTGTTTTGAAAACTAATTGCATTTCCATTTAAGATTTTCCACTTTATCGGCTTTGCTTCCGTTTAGATTATAATGCCACCATTCGGAATCAAAGGAAGAAAAGTTATTTTG
>DAOLYL010000058.1:3075-12847 GCA_035425765.1 Flavobacterium sp.
TGAATTGAACCTCTTCGTGGATTGGCAACATAATTGGCATCGGGAACGATTTTCCACATTTTTCTTTGAATAGCTCGCGGTCGATAACAATCGTACAGTTTGATTTTAAAACCTTTTTCGATGAAAGTTTTATTGGCTGCAAGTAACGATTTAACGGTTTTCACTCGAAGAAAACATTCGTCACACGGATATACTTTTTCTTTCAGGAAATTATCAGCTGTGGCATATTTCATATCGTAAACAAAATCGTTGCTGTAATTCTTCAAGTTGACGAATTTATTTTCATCCGTTTCAGATGAAATATCCAAAAGTGTTGTAGATTTCGTTGAATCAAGATAAGATTTGCAGGAAAACAATATTCCTGTAAACCACAAAACCAAAACTATCTTTTTAAATTTCATCACTTGTAAACGTCGTAAAACTTCTCTTTTTGAATGGACGAACAATCAATCGGCCTTCGCGATCAAAACGAATGTAATTATAAATCCAGTTCATGAAAACAACGGCTTTATTTTTGAAACCAATTAGCGAAAATAAATGCACAAACATCCAAACAACCCAAGCGAAAAATCCGCTGAAATGGTATTTTGGTAAATCAACAACGGCTTTGTTTCTGCCAATGGTTGCCATTGAACCTTTGTCGTTATATTCAAAAGGTTTCATTGGTTTGTTTTGTGAAAGTTTAATAAAATTATCACCCAACAAACTTCCTTGCTGCATTGCTGGTTGCGCCATCATTGGATGACCTTGCGGAAATTTTTCGGTTTCCATCGAAGCAATATCGCCAAGAGCAAAAATATTCTCGTAACCATTTACTTGATTGAAACGATTTACTCGAATGCGTTCTACTCTTTCTACCAAAGATTTTGCATCCAATCCATGAACAATTGCACCTTGAACTCCAGCAGTCCAAATTACGGTTAACGATTCTATTGATAAATCGGTATTGGTTGAAATAGTTCTTCCGTCATAATTGGTCACGCGAACGTTTTTCCAAACTTTCACACCAAGATTATCCAAAAACTTTTCGGCAGCAATGGATGATTTCTCGCTCATGGTGTTCAAAACTCTATCGTTGCTCTGAATTAAATTGATTTGCATTTTGGAAATATCCAAATCGGGATAATCTTTTTGTAGAATTTCCTTTTTCATTTCTGCCAAAGCTCCAGCAAGCTCAACACCTGTTGGTCCAGCGCCAACAAGAACAAAATTCATCAAAGCGTTTCTATCGGCTTCGTCTTTGGTTAACACGGCTTGTTCAAAATTCTCGAGAATAAAACTGCGAATGTTCAATGATTGCGGAATTGTTTTCATTGACATCGCATTGCGTTCAATTTCTTTATTGCCAAAATAATTGGTTTTTGAACCTGTTGCAATCACTAAATAATCATAATGCAAATCACCAATTTCTGAGATAATTTTTTGGTTAGCAGTATCAATTTCTTTCACCGAAGTCAATCGGAAATAGAAATCATTGTATTGTTGAATTACTTTTCGAATTGGATAAGCAATCGAACCAGCTTCCAAGCCGCCAGTTGCCACTTGATACAACAACGGTTGAAACGTATGATAATTGTGTTTATCAAGCATCACAACTTGATAATTGGTGTTTTTTAGTTTTTTTGCCAAAGCAATACCTGCAAAACCGCCACCAATAATGACAATTCGAGGATTTTTTGAAACAGGAATGTTCATGATTATTTATTTTTCTTCTGGAAAAGCAACTTCGCCTTTCCATTGCATAAAACCACCTTCGAGGTTAAATGTATTCTCAAAACCCAATTGATTCATCACGCCACAAGCTTGTGCACTTCTTCCGCCAGCTTTACAATAAACATAATAGTTTTTGGATTTGTCTAATTCTTCTACTTGATAAATAAAACCTTGACCTTTATAGATATCAATCATTACAGCATTAGGAATAATACCTTCATTACATTCGTCTTCGGTTCTAACGTCAAGTATAACGGCATTTGTATCGGCTTCTAATTGGGAAATCCAATCGTTTTGAGATAAATTCATAGTATGTATTTTAGTGTAACAAATATACTTCTTTTACAGACTTAAAACAACCCTATTCTATTATCGCATTTTAAACTTTAACAAAAAAATAACACAACACTTGTATATACAAATAAAAAAACATTTACATTTGTACCTACAAATATCGATAATACAAATATGAAAATCGAAGACGTAATAAAATCAACCGTAAGTATTGATGATAGCAAAAAAGTTATCCTCAATATTATGTTCACACAAAGTGTAATTGGCGAAAAATTTGCAGAAGTTTTAAAACCATATGACTTGTCGAGCGAACAATACAATGTTTTGAGAATACTTAGAGGTCAAAAAGGAAATCCTGCCAACATGTGCGTTATTCAAGAGCGAATGATTGCAAAAAACAGCAACACTACTCGACTGATTGACAAGTTACTTCTAAAAGATTTTGTAACACGAGAAGTTTGTCCGGACAACAGAAGAAAAATTGAAGTTCAAATTACGCCAAAAGGTTTAGAACTACTTCTTGAACTAGATCCAAAAGTAATTGAACACGAAAAACTGTTTTCCAAGAATTTAACAACAGAAGAATTAATACAATTAAACATTTTATTAGAAAAATATAGAACAATTAAATAATCAAAACTGCTATGAGTAATTTTATAAACGACGCAAACTGGCGTTATGCAACCAAAAAATTTGACGCTACTAAAAAAGTATCCAATGAAGATTTTGAAATCTTAAAAGAAGCGATTCAGCTTTCGGCTTCTTCTTATGGATTACAACCTTACAAAGTATTTATCATCGAAAATCCTGAAATTAGAGCAAAAATCCAACCCGTAGCTTGGGGACAAACTCAAATTGTTGATGCTTCACATTTAGTTGTATTTGCTAACATCACTAATTTTAGTGATACTGAAATCGATGCTTACATCAAAAATCTTTCTGAAACAAGAGGAATTCCTGTAGAAAGCGTTCAAGGATATAGTGATTTTATGAAATCTAAAATTACAACACTTCCTGTTGAAGAAAGAAACAATTGGACGGCAAAACAAACCTATTTAGCTTTAGGAAATCTATTAAACGCTGCGGCCGAAATGAAAATTGACGTTACGCCAATGGAAGGTTTTGAACCTGCTGCGGTAAACGAAATCCTTGGCTTTGATAAACTAGGATTAAACGCAAGTTTACTTGCAACCATAGGTTATCGCCATGAAGATGATGCCACGCAACACTACGCAAAAGTGCGTAAATCAAACGAAGAACTTTTTATCAATTTATAAATCTAAAAAACAATTATTATCATGAAAAATTTAAAAACTATTGCACTTGCATTATTAGTAGCTTTCGGAACGACTGTTGCTACTGCACAAAACAAAAAAATCAATGTTGAGAAAAGTAAAATCAACTGGGTTGGAAAAAAATTAACTGGAGAACACAGCGGAACAATTGCGTTCAAAGAAGGAACTTTAGTGTTTACAAAAAACAAATTGAAAGGTGGAAGTTTTGTTGTTGACATGAATTCAATCAACACAACTGATTTAACTGGAGATTACAAGAAAAATCTTGACGGACATTTAAAAGCAGACGATTTCTTTGGTGTAGAAAAACATCCAACAGCTAAATTAGATTTCAAATTAATCTCTGATAATGGCGATGGAACATATAATGTAACTGCTGATTTGACTATCAAAGGAATTACTAAGCCAATTACTTTTGTTATTGCAGTAAAAGGAAAAACAGCTATTGCTAAATTAAACGTAGATAGAACTAAATACGACATCAAATACAAATCAAAGAACTTCTTTGAAAACCTTGGTGACAACGTAATCAACGACGAATTTGAACTAACTGTAAACTTACAGTTCTAATTGGTTTGGGAAAACCGGCTATGAAAAAGAAACCTCGAAGTAATTCGGGGTTTTTTTATGCTAAAAAAATAACTAATCTTTGCAGTAAATAAAAAGCAAATGCAAAAGGTTTTAATCATCGACAACTACGACAGCTTTACATTCAATCTTGTTCACTATTTAGAAGATTTGGATGCGCAGGTTACTGTTTTTAGAAACGATGAATTTGAATTAGACGAAATAAACGCTTTCAATAAAATAATTCTTTCGCCTGGACCTGGAATGCCCAATGAAGCTGGTTTGCTTAAAGACGTAATTTCAACCTATGCTCCAACCAAAAGTATTTTAGGTATTTGCCTTGGTCACCAAGCTATTGCTGAAATATTTAATTCAAATCTAATAAATTTAAAATCAACACTTCACGGAGTTCAATCTAAAGTTAAAGTACTTGATGAAACCGAAATCCTTTTCAATAAAATACCCAATGAATTTGAAGTTGGTCATTATCACTCGTGGATTGTTGGTTTTGATACAATTTCAAGTGATTTAGTAGTGACTTCGGTGGACGAATTAGGAAATATCATGTCAATAAGACACCAAGAGTTTGATGTAAAAGGAGTGCAGTTTCATCCGGAAAGCATCTTGACTGAACACGGAAAACAAATCCTCAAAAACTGGCTTGAAAGCTAGAAATACGTCTTTTTCTTATCTCGCGTTTAAACGAAACCAACAAACCCTTTATTAATTTTACCTTGAAGATAATTCTTAAACTAATTGTTTACTAAAAAACATCTATATATTTGATAAACAATTAAATAATACATCATCATAGATTTTGTCTATGTACCGTTATTTAACCTAAACATCACGTTTTAATCATTTAGCTTGCGCAAAGTTGCACTACTTTTGAACCGAAATTACAACTTATCAACAATATATAAATCGTTTGAATAAAAATTTATACATTTGATTGATTCATAACAATTTACCAACCAAAACCACAAGCTATGGGAATTTTTAATAATCACGAGAAAAAAGTTCTAACTGAACTTTGCAAGAAGAGTGAAGACATCGGCAACGACATCACTAATGAAATCAACGAGCTACTCGAAGATTTAAAAACAGAATATGAAGCCAACAAAGTTATCTTGAAAGAGTTCAACACCTTTGTCTCTTCAATGGAAAACAAACTAAACGCTGAAGAATTAGAACAGCTTCAATCCTTTTCTTCTAAATTGTATAAAATAAAACGCTGTGCAAAGAAAGGTGTTGAAGCCATGAGAGAAATAGCTCGTGATCAAAAGAAAGCCACGCGCGAAACAATCAGAGAATATCAAGAATACCTCTACGTTTGAGTTCTTATCGCGTAAAAACCAATTTATTTCCACTACTTAATGAAGCATCAAAAGAATAACCTTCATAGTTAAACCCTTTTAATCCTTCAAGCGTTTCGATATCATTATCAATAATATATCGAACCATCAATCCTCGTGCTTTCTTAGCAAAGAAGCTAATCATCTTTAATTTACCGTCTTTAAAGTCTTTAAATTCTGGAGTTATAACTGGAACTTTAAGCGTTTTGGTGTCAACCGCACTGAAATATTCATTACTTGCTAGATTAACAAACAATTCGTCTTTAGTCAATTCCTCATTCAATGCTTTGGTAATAGTCTTTTTCCAAAACTCATACAAGTTTTTATTTTTACCAATAGGCAACGTTGTACCCATTTCTAAGCGATATGGCTGCATTAAATCCAACGGTTGCAATAATCCATACAATCCCGAAAGAATTCGGAGTTTACCCTGTAAAACGCCTAATTTATCCTCACCCAAGGTATAAACATCCAAACCTTGATACACATCGCCATCAAAAGCATAAACTGCCGCTCGAGCATTATCTGTAGTGAAAGGTGTTTGCCATGCTTGATTTCGTTGCCAATTAAGTTCTGCTAGCTTATCCGAAATATCCATCAACTCCATCAATTGTTTTGGTTTTTTCTTTTTTAATGTCTTTTGAATGGTCGCGGCTTCTTTTAGAAACTTTGGCTCTGTGAAACGACTAGTAGGCAATTCCTTCTCAAAATTCAACGATTTAGCAGGCGATATAACGATTTTCATAGCAGTAATTTATTGTGTTTCAAAATTACAAATTCCATTTTTATATTACTAATGATAAAATAGATTGTTTCAATATCACTATTGTCGTTTTTATTCAAATCATTATTTGATGTTATTCATCAAAACCAATCACAAAAAGACTTATCTTAGTGTCATCAAATACAAATACTGACTATTATGAAAAAGACAACGCTTATTTTACTGTTGATTACTTCCGTTTTTGCCGGATGCAAATGCGCTAAATCCGATACTACCTCAACGGCAACAATCTATGATAACGGCTGGGAACTTGAATACCTTTCTGGAACACGCATTGCCTTTGATGGTCTGTATCCAGAAACAAAACCAACGATACAATTTGACAAAACTGAAATGCGAATAAGCGGCAATTCTTCTTGCAATGGCTATAGCGGCGACTTTACGTTAACAGAAAACCAAATTAAAGTTGGCGAAATCATGCAAACCATGCGTTTTTGCGAAGGTGGTGGCGAACAATCCTTTCAAACAATGTTAAAAAAAATAAACAAATACTCCTTTGACAGCGAAGGAAAGTTATTACTACTAATTGACGACATCCCGATGATGCGTTTTAAAAAAATAGCCAAACGACAGTAAACCTAACATCATGAAAAAACAATTCCTTTTATTTTTAGCCCTAACTTTTTTGGTTATCAGTTGCAAAAAAGACGCAACAACTCAGCCCGAAATCACCACACCAGTAGCAGCAGAAACAGCAATAAAAACTACCAAAACCGAATGTTATCGCTATGCGGCCAAAAACGACACAATAGCACTAACACTTCAATTAAATGACAAAAACGCCTCAGGTACATTAGTTTATGCTTTTTATGAAAAAGACAAAAACACTGGAACTTATCAAGGAACGTTTGAAAACAACATACTACTTGCAGACTACACTTTTCAATCAGAAGGAAAAGAAAGCGTGAGACAAGTGGCGTTTAAAATACAAGACGGAAAGCTGCTCGAAGGTTATGGAGAACTAAATGCTGACGGTACTAAATTTAAAGACACTAGCAAACTAACATTCAATCCTAGCATGCCGTTAACCATACTTTCTTGCGACTAATATTCCAACTCTAAACCAATGGCTAAAAACAATTTACTACTTCTTGGTTCTATAATTGGTTGGTTTGCCGTCATCACGCAATATGTTTTAATGCTCAATGTTAGTCTAGAAACCACTGCCGAAACCACTATTCGTTTTTTTAGTTACTTTACTATATTGTCCAACACGTTGGTAGCCGTTTATTTTACTGTGATGTGGTTAAAAAAACCATCTTTACTCCTATTGCGTTTACAAAAACCTGGTATTCTAACAGCTGTTACGCTCTACATTTCCATTGT
The DNA here is from genome assembly GCA_035425765.1 of Flavobacterium sp. Lineage (GTDB taxonomy): Bacteria > Bacteroidota > Bacteroidia > Flavobacteriales > Flavobacteriaceae > Flavobacterium. The sequence continues at coordinate 10,410 of DAOLYL010000058.1, forward strand.
GGGTTTGGTCTATCAACTTGTTTTGCGCAGTATATGGTCGCCAACAGGAATGCAAAAACTAGTTGACGAACTCTTGCATTCCGTTATGCCACTATTTGTAATTGTTTTTTGGTATCTATATGAAAACCACAAAACTACTTCTTGGAAATCCTTCCCAAAGTGGCTGATATTTCCTTCTCTCTATCTAGTATATATTTTAATAAGAGGTCATTTCTCTAATTATTATCCTTATCCATTTATGGATGTAACCCAACTTGGCTTAAATCAAGTACTGCTTAACAGCGGTGTTCTTGTGTTAGTTTTTGTTGCCGTTGCTTTTGGCTTCGTTGGAATAAGCTCGCTTTTGTCTAAAAAACAGAAATAACTTCCCTTCTATTTATTGCAACTTCAACGAATACAAAACCGGATTTACCACCTTATTTTCGTCCAAAACACCATTTCTATCATAAGCTTTCCATGGCGCATTGGCAAAAAAGTAGAAACTACCGTTACTTATTGTTCCCATAGCTGGTTCGTCAAACTCAGGTCTATTGCTGTCTTTTACTTTAAAATCTACCAATTGGTTGTTTGCCTTGTTTAGCATCAATTCCACAATTCTAATAGGTGCTACACCATTTTGAATAGCAAAAAGTGAGTTGTTATGATACACCAATCCATCAATTCCTTTAGCCGATACACCTTTTGGAAAAGAAAGCCAATGCACTTCTTTATTTGCCATTGTGATAGCTGCAATTCCTTTAAGATAATCTGCAACAAAAAGCATATTTTCTTCCTTGTTCATTGTAATTCCTTGCAGGTTAAAAGCACTGTTTTCCATAGAAAGCCAAACACTCAGCTTGCCGTTTTCAATCTTATAAATAATCGATTTAGCACTGTCAGAAACAAAGACAGTATTTTTTTTGGTCACATAAATAGCGCCAAAAACCGCATTGCCTTCCGTTGTATAACGCGCTACTATGGTTTGCTTTTTAATATCAATCTTTAAGATTTCAGCTTTCCCTTCTTCCGATGCGCTATAGTTTTCCATCTCAGGCATTGCTGCAGTAGCAACCCATAGAAATTCTTCATTCCTATCCGCTTTCATATCAAAAACAGCTAACATATCAGGCATTGAAAACCAATCTTGGCACACGCCTGTTGCTTTATCAAAACGAACTATTTTACGTTTTCTAATACTTGATGCCAGCCATTGGTTGGTTTTTGTTAAATAGGCAACACTCTCCGGATGCAATGCTTTTTCGTTCAACGTCACTACTAGCTTTGAATTTGCAATCAGCTCGTTTTGTTGCTTTTTTAGCACTTGCAATTTCTGATAAGCAACCATTGTTTCCAATGATTTAAAATCGGCATCAGTTTCAAAAGCAGTTGTATTGTTCATCAAGATAAGTTGCTCTAAAGTGCTAACTGCTTTTTCCTTCTGCTGGTTCAACGCATAAGCAGATGCCAAATTATAAGTAAAAACAGGATGCATTGGTCGAATGCTGTCCAAGTAGCGCATAGCTTTTAGATAATTAGCATAGTCTTTACTTTCATAATGAGCCATTGCTTGGTTGTATAACTCCTTTTGCGATTGTGCCTGAGCCGTTAAAGACAATAAAAGCAATATAATATAAGCGTATGTTTTCATCATAGTTTTAGTTTAATTGAACAACTAGCATTCTATATTAGTGAGCTATTTTAAAAAAATGTTACACAAAAAGTGTTGACAACATCCAATTAACAACCAAATAATACTATAACTTTTTTATATATTTGAAACAATAACAAACATTAACGTTTATCAGACCTATACACTAGTTAGCAATAATTTTAAACTCCAGCGGACAATTCAATAACTTAATGCAACAAAATGACTAGAAGCACATCCAGAATTATATCAATAATATTTCTTGCAATCTGTACAATTATTTACTTTGTCAATAAGAAGCAAAACAAAAAGGATTCTGAATTATTGATTGAATTTCGAAAAAAAGCAGAAAACGATATCAAAAATGATGACGTAAAAATATTTGGTGGTGGCCTACCCTTGCCTCCAAAAAATGAACGAGATGGCGAAAAGCAAAAACAAATTGAAATTGTGAGGTTGAAATATGGGTTGCATCCCAAGAATCTAGGATGCACGATATCTGATGAATTGACAAAGGCGCAAGAAGAGTATATTAAATTAACCGATGTCTATCTCAACAAAAGAAATGGCAAAGGTTGGAGAGAAACCATGGAAAAACAAATTGATAGCATTAAAAAAAACTATCGCTAACATCGGTTAGTGTCAATGGCGAAATTAGTGTTAAACCCGATAGCGCGGATTTGCAATCCGTGCCCACAAACATTCTCCACAATCCCGTAGGGATGCTATCTCAGTAGGGATGTATTTCAATGCATCCCAAAAATCAATCCAAAAAATCCACCTCAACGATCCCTATGCGCAACGCAAGAAT